>JAXJRB010000041.1:0-2959 GCA_036310845.1 Lachnospiraceae bacterium
AAGCCAAGCGTGAAAGACGTAAGAAAATATACGGTAAGGATTTGCCTACGGATAAGCCTAAGCCAATCCAAGCAGAAATATCTCAGAAGGTAGAAGAGAGTCCTCCCGTTGATGATGATCCGAATGAGGTAATGGGTAAATCCAACATTATCTACTATGAGGATATTAATGCTGCCCGCACTATACCCACACATTCGTTGGAGTTGAAACAGGTAGAACTTCTTGTGGATAAGGATGTCAACCCCGATGATGTAGAGGATAACATTGAGCCTCAAAAGGGTTTGACCGAAGAGGACATGCAAGAGTTGATGGAGCCTGAAGGTATTTTGCCTGACCCTGATTTTGACACCTCTATGACCTATGAGGAGATGAACAATATGGTAGATGTGTTGAACTCGGATACACACTCTGATGAAAATGGTCTTCGTGCAGCTCAAACGATATTTCATAAGTTACCAGGAACTGAATTACTGCGACTCATTGAAAATGAACTTGCCGACCAGCAAAAGATTGATAGATTGCTTTTCGATTATTTGGATGAGTTCGGCAGACCTCTGCCAGAGTCCAAAAGACGAGAACGAAAAATCAAGGATTTTAATATCAAAAAGTATGTCTAAACCCTAACTCTCCATAATACGCGATTTGGTTTGTTGCTACTATTTTGTTTCTTTTTCTTCATTGCTGGCACTACGATGTGAATCGTGGTGCCAGCGTTTTTATATGGTTTCCGCTATACCAATTAACGAGTAAGGCAAGTATCGTAATGCCTCGTGCATTATGATTCTTGCCTTACTATATTTAGATTATTACAAGCTGATAGTGAATGTTTATGGGCTAATTACTTTAATCCTTAAGACAGCCAAGAGGAATTACCTTAACACCATCTTCGCGAGTATAGGCAATTTCACCACCAGTCAATACAATGAGGAGGTCTGGTTCTCGAAGAGGCATTTGTTTCTCTGTTTCATTCTTCTCACGAATTAATTTTTGCATCTCAAGCAAATGCGTTGCACCTTCATCAATGTCTCTACTGCCAAGTTTACATTCAATCAGTGCATATCGCTGATCATCAAGATGTAAAACTATATCTGCTTCAAGTCCATACCTATCATGGTAATAAGAGACTTTACCTCCCATAGATTGAGAATAGACCTTTAAGTCGCGAATACACATACACTCAAATACGAATCCAAATGTCTTTAAGTCCAATTCAAGAGTTTTAGGAGATGCACCCATAGCTGCAACGGCAATAGACGGATCTATAAAGCATCTTTTTTTACTTGATCTTATTGCAGATGCAGAACGAATAGCAGGACACCAGGCTTCAATATCTTCTATTACAAATAAACGCTTTAATGCATCAACATACTCATCGAAAGTGGATTGCGCTGTTGTTTCCATTTCCGCTTTTACATCTTCCAACATTGCAGATTTCTTTGCCAAAGTGCATAGATTTCGAGCATAAGAACGTAATATCAGTCTAGCTAATTCTGGGTTACGTTGTACATCGTCTATACTAGAGATGTCCTCATTACAAACCTTGTTTAGATAGTCTTTTGCTATAAGCAGTTTGGCTTTATCACTTGTTACACTCAAGGAATCAGGCCAACCACCTCTACAAGCCACCATAATCAGTTCTTCAATAGAAAGTTTGGATGTAACACCGTCAATATCTAAATCTTTATTATCAAACAACTCAAGAAAAGATATCTCACCTGAAGATTCTGTTGACTCATACAGACTCATTGGATACATTGTCATTGTGGAAATTCTACCGGTTCCTGTATGCATTCTTCTTTCCTCTTCTGGTGTATCCTTTTCGTTCTTTTTCTTTATAACGGTAGAACCGGTAAGAATAAACTGACCTTTAAGTTTCCTTTGGTCAACAGTTGTTCTTACAGCATCCCAAAGTATTGGAGCATCTTGCCATTCATCAATAAGTCTTGGTGTTTCACCTTTCAAAAGTATAGACGGTTTTGTCCTGATTGTAGCTAAATAGCCTGCTCGCTTATCCGGATCCTGCAATTTAACCACACTCTTTGCTTGTCTTTCTGCTGTTGTAGTCTTTCCACACCATTTTGGTCCATTGATTTGTACTGCACCAAAAGCCTCTAATCTCAAGGATAGTTCCTCGTCTGCTATTCTTTTTAAATAATCCATATCAGAACTTGATTTTAATTTGTGCAAAAATAGCAATTCTTTTTTTATCTCGCAACATATCCTGTGTTTTTGTGGTATTTTACCCTTTGAATTTGTGATGTATTACACTTTATTTTTGTGGCAACTTATCCTTTGTTTTTGCGGTAAAAGTAGCAACGGTTTGTACCATATAAACACTCTTTTTGCCCCTCCAAAACACCCTTGCTATGACATCTGATGACACGTTATGACGTGTATAGACCGATTTGAAAATCAATGGATTAAGTGCTATATATTCGCAGTCGAAATCACTTTTTGTATAACTAAAAAACATTTCGACGTATGAAGAAAAAAGTATTATTCGCAGCAGCATTTATGCTTGCAACAGTAGGTGCTTACGCACAGGGTAATGGTATCGCAGGTATCACCGAGGCTACCAACATGGTAACATCGTATTTTGATCCGGCCACTGCCAAAGGAGATTTCTGCGGAAATGTTCGATAAGGCAGTAGAACTCATCAAGGAGTTTGAGGGCTGGCACTCGGCAAAACACTATCCATACATAGGTTACGGGCATAAACTACTGCCACACGAGAACTTGACAGCCGATATTACCGAGGAGCAGGCGGATTCATTGCTTAGAGCCGACCTATTGGAACGATACAAGTATTTCCGACAGTATGGGAAAGATGCTCTGCTACTAACTGTCTTGGCTTACAATGTTGGTCACAGCAGATTGCTCGGCTATGGCAAACGCCCGAAGAGTAATCTTATCAAGAAAATCGAGTCAGGCGACAGGGATATCTACGAGGAGTATATC
>JAXJRB010000042.1:0-17430 GCA_036310845.1 Lachnospiraceae bacterium
CTATAAATAGTACAATAAAAATGTACAAACAATACAAAATAAAAATGTACAACTGATATACTGTTACCCTGGAGGTAGACAGTATGATTTTACAAAGTAACATTATTACAAACTTAGAAATTAATTCATTGGAGGATTTATACAAATTGAAACCACTTACAGAAAATTCTTCCCTAAACATCAATAAAAGTCAGATTGCCAGAGAGCTTGGTGTTGACAGAAGAACTGTTGACAAATATATAAATGGTTTTCAGAAATCAAAAAAACGAAAAAAGAGCTCCCGGCTGGATAAATATTATGATGTAATACAGGAACTGCTCTCGGAACAAAACTCACAGGTTTTTTATTACAAAAGAATTCTGTGGCAGTATCTGCTGGATAATTACGAATTGAATGAATGTAAATATTCAAATTTTTGTCATTATATTAATTCACACGAAGAGTTTGCAGCTTATTTTAAACAAAAAAGACCGTCCAATGCAGACAAACCTATTATAAGATTTGAAACGCCGGAAGGAAAGCAGGCACAGCTCGACTGGAAAGAAAATATTCCTTTTGTCCTAAGATCAGGAGAAACCATAAACATCAATGTACTCGTTCTGTTACTCTCATTTTCACGATTCCGTGTATATCGCTTATCTTTAAGCAAAACGCAGGATATTCTGTTCTCACTTCTAAACGATGCATTAGAAACATTTGGCGGAGTACCTGAAGAAATCGTGACTGATAACATGAAAACGGTTATGGATGAACCCCGGATAAAAGATTCGGAAGGAAAAGTGAATAACTGTTTTGAGCAGTTTGCCAAAGACTACGGTTTTAAAGTCAGACCATGTATTGCAGGAAGACCACAGACAAAAGCAAAGGTGGAAGCGCCAATGAAGATACTGGATGAAATACGTGCTTACAGCGGTCGTCTTGATTATACGGAATTGTGTGAGCTTGTAGAACGCATCAATAACCGTATCAACAGTCAGGTAAATCAGGGAACAGGAAGAATTCCTTTGTTGTATTTTGAGAAAGAAAAAGCTTTCTTAAACCCTCTTCCCACAGAAGAAATAAGAAAGCATTATCGGATTGCCACACACCGCTGTAAGGTAAATTCATCCAGTATGATAACATACAAAAATTCACAGTATTCCGTCCCACCGGAATATATCGGAAAGGAGATGAAGTTACAGGTATATGACAACTATATACATATTTATCATAACACAACTCTTGTAACCTTGCACAGTGTTAGTTTAAAAAAACTGAATTATCATGAGAAACATTATATTGCAATTGCACAGCAGTCCCATTCTTTTCCAAAAGAAGATATAGAAAGCCGTGCAAAAGAAAATTTATCGGTTATAGGAGATGTATATCATTATGAATAGCACTTACCAGCAGTTATGCCATAATCTTGAGGCGCTAAAGTTAACACAGATGCAGCTGCATCTGAGTGAGGTTGCTGATTTTGTGTCAGCCAACAGTCTTTCCTTCTCGGAAGGATTGTTGAAACTGACAAATTTTGAGGCGGACTATAAATCAGAAAATGCTGCCCGTTCCATGGTAAAAGCAGGAGCTTTTCCACATCATAAAGAATTAAAGGATTTTGATTTTTCGTTTCAGCCCGGAATCAACCAGCAGGAAATTTCTGAATACAATACGTTACGATTTCTTTCGGAAAATGAAAATCTTGTATTTTTAGGACCAAGCGGTGTTGGAAAGACACACCTGGCAACATCCATAGGAATTACCGCTGCAAAAAAGAGAATCAGCACCTATTTTATTAAGTGTAATGATTTATTACAGCAATTGAAAAAAGCCCAGTCAGAAAACCGTCTGGGAGACAGATTAAAGCATTTCAGCAAATATAAACTGCTGATAATTGATGAACTGGGATATCTGCCAATTAATAAAGAAGATTCCAATCTCTTTTTCCAATTGATTGATATGAGATATGAAAAGAAAAGTACCATTCTTACAACCAATATAAATTTCAGCGATTGGGATTCCGTATTTTATGATGCGGTTGTAGCAAATGCTATTTTGGACAGAGTCTTACACCATGCACATGTGATTACAATATCAGGAAGATCTTATAGATTGAAAGACCATATCAGGACGGACAATTAGAGAATTTGTACATTTTTATTTTGGAACTTTTATACAATTTTATATTGACATTTATAATTCCACCATCGTCTTTGACCAAAATTACTTCATGACGTGAGCTTGGAAGCAGATAAAAATCGCCATTGAGCTGTTCAGCCGCCTGCTGCATAAACTCAGGGTAAGCGATGATACCGGCACCATTGATTTTGTCAGGTGTAGTAGCCACATACATCATTTCATGACCATCCGGCTGCATCGACTCACCAAACATGGCAAACATTTCCTCACCCATCATCTCCTTGATGATTTCTGTCATTCCCTTGATAACTGGTGGACGCATCTCAGGTGCATTTGCAATTGCATCAGCATGGAGCTGCTCAGGTGTAATACCCATGTTCTCCATGAGATTGTTTGTCACAGTAATGGACTGCATTCCCTGTGGACCATCATCAATAACAAATCTGTAGATAATCGCCATATCCTCAATGTCCTTGTGAGGAACATTTTCAAGGAGCTCCTTGTTGGCTTCCTGGGAGATGACTTCGACAGAAAGTTTCGACTTCATCTGCTCGTAACCAGTAAGCTCGCTTACATTGACCTCTGGCATCTGATCAAGAGCTGCAGTTGCAACCTCGGTCACTCTGCTGAGCACTTCTGAGAAATCCATTCCCTTGTCGTACTCCTCGAAGAATGCCTCTGTGTTAAGACTGATTCCGATGTTGCTACCAGCTGGTGTAACTGTCATAGCCTCATAAGATACATTGGCCTTTGTGGTGTCATTGAACTTGATGCTCACATCATCGAAGCCTCTCTCATAAAGTGCCTCCTGAAGATCCTCTGCTAATTTGTCTCTGAATTCTTCGTAATTCATTCTTCAAATCCTCCATTTGTTGTTTGATTTTTGAGATAAAAATAGAGCATCTACCGCTGCTAAATTGCAGTTGTAAATGCTCTATGTAGAAGCCACTTTTTTCTATTTTTTTCACTTTTTATCGATTTTTGAAGATTTCGTTGCAAGTTTTTGGAGAAGGCAAAAGTGCCTCAATCCCTTGATTTTACTGGGTTTGTGGCACCTTTAGTCCTATTATTTTTTTTGCGTCACCGCCGACCCTTTCAGCTGCCTGATCCATGAAATCCTGGTAAGCAATGATACCAGCACCGTGAATCTTGTCAGATACAGTTGCAACAAACATCTGCTCATCAGCAGGATCTGTAGGCATTCCCATCATGGCAAGGTCTTCAGCACTCATGCCCATCATTTCAGCCATCACTTCGCTCATACCCTTAATAACTGCAGGCTTAAGCTCTGGTGCATTCTCCATTGCATCAGCATGAAGCTGTTCAGGAGTAACGCCCATAGTATCAAGAAGCTGATTGGTAACAAGGATTGTTGCTCGACCATCATCATTGGAATCAAGAACAAAGCGGTAAACAACCGCCATATCCTCCATTTCCTGATGTGGAACATTTTCAAGCATCTCTGCATTTGTTTCAGCAGATACAACCTCCATCACAAGCTTATCCTTCATCTGATCATAATCAGTAAGTGCAGCAACATCGACTGTAGGCTGGTTTGCAAAACCCCCTTCAATCACATCTACTGCCTTATCAACAACCGCATCATAATCAGTGCCGTTTTCGTAAGCCTCGAAGAACTTTTCCATATTTACATTCACACCAACGTTGCTTCCCTCAGGAGTAACTGTCATGGCCTCGTAAGACTCATTCATCTTATCAACTGTGCGAACTGTAACATCTGCATCAATACCGGCATCCTCAAGTGCTTGCTTCACATCCTCAGTGAACTGCTCTTTGAATTCATTAAAATCCATTTTTGTATTTCCTTTCGTATTTAAGATTTGGTAGAAGCTTAAGACGTCTCTCGCAGCTTCCAGGTTTCAGGCATAAGAAAAGCGCCAGACCTGAATCCGAAGATTCAAGCTGACGCTCCATATACCTTATATCTTTTGCAAAAGAAACAAGACATCGATTTGTGTTTCGGTGTTTGTTTTCCGTAACTCACTTCTTTGTCCATTGTAAATATAACACAGGTAAAAATGTTTGAAAATGGACATTTGGTGGACATCTAGTGGACATTTGGTAGACATTTGGTGGACACATGCCCTTTAAGCCAGTTTTTCTATAATCATTTCAACGCATAGCTTTATTTCTGCAGTCATGAATAGAATAACGACTCCAACACCTACAATGCCCGCTAATATGCCTATCTGCAGCCACATCTGATTGACAATAGCTAGCACAACACATATAGCAAGAATCATAAAGGCAATGCCGCCTACCCAGCATTCCGCCTTGATAAATAAATCCATAAGGATTCCAACAAGCATAAATATAACTCTAATTGGAAATAGCATTATCTTCTTAATCATAATCACATCGCTCCTTTTCTTTTCATCGTATACTGAGGGAAATCATGATTCACCTCAGCCTGATAATAACCACTAATGGTACTTGGTGCATTAAACAAGGTTGCAAGCAAATACTTTTTGATATTCACAACCTTAGTTGTATTACTCTTAAAGCATTCAACAACATACTCCAGATGAGAAGTGTTAAGCTTTAGGAACTTAGAACGCACAAACTCTGTTGGATATTCATTGCTGGCAATCACTATAGTCTTTCCCTTGGTAAGCACTGTTTCTAAGATCAATTCATAAATCCCTTGTATCAGTTCCTGCTCAAAAGGATTTCTTTCAAGCATAAGATCTAACTCCAGATTCTCCTTGATGAGTTCTGCATATGCATTTATCTCATCCCTTCCCATCCTATCCTCCATAGATAAGATTAGATTTGATTTAGTCTCACTAAATTCAGTCTGGTTTATATTAGTATTATTAGATCCCATTTTTTGAGATTCTAGAATCCCAATTTTTGCGCCTCTGGTTTCTTCCTTTGAGGGATTCAAGAGGTTGATTTTTTGCGATTCTGAAACAGTGCCATTTTGATCAGAATCCCAATTATTACAATTCTGAAGAAATTCCTTAGAGGCATAGTTCTTTACATATATTATAGTAGGCTTGCCTTGGCCTAGTCGTTTCTTCTCAACCAGACCAATTCCTCCATCCGAATCAAGTTCCTTTAGAATAGCCACAGCCTTATTCTTACTACATCCCATATATTCCTGGATGTTTTCGACTGAGAAGTTGATATAAACCTTACCCTCATCATCAATCCATTGGTTCTTAATTGATAAGGACATTCTGTCAAGCATCAATCCATACAGAACCTTAGCCTCTACTGACAATCCCTTAAAATAAGCTTCTGAAAACAAAATCTTCGGAACACGATAGAAGCTAAAGGTATCTGCTTCTTTTCCATAATAGTAATCAAATTGCATCACTCAGCCACCTCCGGATAATTTGCTTCCTTCCATTCAGCCAAAAGCATCAGAATAATTTCTTCTCTTTTTCTCGCTGAGAAATGAGGTGGAAAATACTTATCAAGTTTTCTTTCTGAGAGAGCAACCTTGCCGCATGGTTTCTTCTCAGGTAGTGCATCATTTAATATTGCAATCAATGTGTACTGAGTAACATTCTCAAGGTTTGTATGATTCTTAAGCGCATCAATCTGAGAAGTCTTAATAAATCCGTTTTCCTTAATATATTCATACAGCCACTTCTGAACCTCTTTATCAAAATAGGAAATATCTACTCCATTTACTAATGATAGTTTCTTTTCATCTACCATATTAAGAAGTTCAGGAATCAGCTCTGTTAATCTGATATATCTTTGAACGCTTCTTCCTGTAAGTCCACTTCCTTCACCAACAATCGTAGCAGTCTTTCTTTCGACTGGACTCAGCTTGTCGACATCATGTCGACAAGTACCCTGATGTCTCATGGCATCCATCTTCATCTTAAGAGAGAAGCCTCTTTCACTTGGTAAGATTTCTTCTCTTTGAAGATTAGCATTTACCATAGCAATAACAGCTTCATCATCGTCTAAATCACGAACAATAGCAGGAATCTTCTTAAGTCCTACAATGCCAGCCGCATGAAGTCGTCTGTGACCAGATATCATTTCATATCCGCCCTTGCTATTTGGTCTAACAATCACTGGAGATAAAATGCCTTGCTGTCTGATGCTTTCAACCAGTTCCTCCATTTTGTCATCATCAACCACTCTAAATGGATGATTAGCAAATTCTGATATAAGCCCTAATTCTAATTCAACAGTTCCAACTGTTTCAGGAACACACAGTAACTCATCAATACTTGTAAGCTTTATTTTTTCACCAATACGATTAGCCATTGAGAACCTCCTTTGTCAATTCACGATAAGCATATGCAGCCTTGCCTTTAGGATCATATTTATAAATGCTACTACCTTCTACGCTAGTTTCAGCAGTTCTAACAGACATCGGAATCTCTGTCTTAAATACCTTTATAGATGAAGAATATGCTTCATACACCATAGTTGATATATCCTTGGCATAATTCGTTCTATGATCAACCATAGTAAGTAAAATACCCTCTATCTGTAATTTAGGATTAAGCTGCCTCTTAACGCGTCCTATAGTCTTAATAAGCTGTTGTAGGCCCTTTACTGGTAAATAGGCTGCCTGCACTGGAATAAGGACCGAATCGGCACATGCAAGTGCATTGATTGTCATCATACCAAGAGAAGGCATGCAATCTATAATAATGTAATCATAGGAAGCCTTTATCCTCTCAATAATCTGCTTAAGGATTAACTCTCTACTCATAACATTTACCAGAGATACCTCAATTGCTGACAATTCTATATTAGAAGGAATAATATCAACTCCTTCGTTATGATGAATAATCACATCCTCAAAGTTCATTTCCTCATCATTTGCAATATTCATCATTAAAGTTGCTAATGTATTTTCAAAACTATCTGGCTCTTGATATCCAAGACTAATGGATAAAGAGCCCTGAGGATCTGCATCAATCAGTAATACTCGCTTACCATTAGAGGCAAGCCCTATTCCCAGATTCACACAGCTTGTGGTCTTTGCAGTTCCTCCCTTTTGGTTACTTACAGTTATGACTTTGCACATAATTTGCCTCCTATTCTTGGCACACGCCTCTGTTCTCTTAAATACGCATCAAATACTGCTCTATTAACACGAACCATCTTACCTATCTTGTAATAGGCTCCTGCTTCTTTTGCCATTCTTAGAAATGGTCTTTCACTAAATCCGTAATACTCCACACCTTGCTTTATGGTTATGAAATCATGTTGTAGAAATGCTAAATCATAATCATCAAGTACACCTGAGTACTTCCAAGCATTACCAGCCATATTAACTCCTTTCATGTATCGCAATGCCCAACAATGAAATACATTATCTGAAAAAGCCTTTATTTATGCGGGTTTCAAGCTATTTGACATTTCAAATCTGACCCATTTTGACCCATCAACTATTTGCTTCTTCACGAAACTGCTCTAAATACTCATCAAAAATGTCTCTATTGATGAGAACATAGCCATCGATACGATAGATAGCACCAGCTTTACTAGCTAATTCCAACAATTTCTTATGCTGGATGCTATAAACAAGCTCGGCATCCTTGTACCTGAGATACTTTCTACGAAGTTCTCTTGCAGTGTCCTTGATTTCTGTACGTCTTTGAATGTCGTAGTACTGATCTTCCATGCGTTTTTCTCTCCTTTTCGCTAGATTTGTAACAAATATCTTGTTTTGCAACAAAAAAAGGGCCACTCTCTTGATTTTTCTTTCAAGAAAGTGACCCTCTTTAGGTCTAATTCTGTTATCGGATTTTGCCCGAACAACTTATCATCGTGTATTATTCTTCGTGATTATCAGAAGAATTGTTGTCAATTTGTTGTCAAATCTGCTTTACAATGCCCGCAAACCCTTGATTTTACTGGGTTTATTTATCCAAACTTTTCATAGTTGGGAACAACAATACGTCTCTAATCGCCTGTGAGTCAGTTAATAACATAACCAATCTGTCGATACCATATCCGATACCGCCTGTTGGAGGCATACCAACGCTGAGGGCATTTAAGAAGTCCTCATCTGTGTGGTTTGCTTCTTCGTCACCAGCTGCGAATGCTGCATCCTGTGCTGCAAAACGTTCTCTCTGGTCGATTGGATCGTTTAACTCAGAGTATGCATTACACATTTCCCAAGTATTGATGAATAACTCAAAACGCTCAACCTTATTAGGATCGCTTGGCTTCTTCTTTGTAAGCGGAGAAATAGCCAATGGATGATCCATAACAAAAGTAGGCTGGATTAAGTTCTTCTCGCAGAACTCTTCGAAGAAGAGATTTACGATATCGCCCTTTGTATGACGCTCTTCAAATTCTACATGATGCTGCTTAGCTAATGCCTTAGCTTCTTCATCTGTTGCAACTGTATCAAAGTCAATACCTGCATACTTTTTGATGCAATCAATCATAGTAATACGCTCAAATGGCTTACCAAAGTCAATTTCCATACCATTGTAAACAATCTTAGAAGTGCCACATACCTTTTCTGCAAGGTATTTGAACATAGACTCTGTTAATTCCATCATACCTTCATAATCGGTATATGCCTGATATAATTCCATCAAAGTAAACTCTGGATTATGTCTGGTATCTACACCTTCGTTACGGAATACACGACCAATCTCGTATACTCTTTCCATACCACCAACGATTAATCTCTTTAAGTAAAGCTCAAGAGAAATACGAAGCTTAACGTCTTCGTCTAATGCGTTATAATGTGTATCGAAAGGTCTTGCAGCTGCTCCACCTGCATTGGATACAAGCATTGGAGTCTCTACTTCTATGAAATCACGTTCTGCAAGGAAGTTACGAATCTCCTTGATAATCTGAGAACGCTTAATAAATACATTCTTGCTTTCCTCATTCATGATAAGGTCAACATATCTCTGACGATAACGTGTATCAGTATCTGTAAGTCCATGGAACTTCTCAGGAAGAATCTGTAAGCTCTTGGTAAGCATCGTCATCTCTACTGCATGAATAGAAATCTCACCTGTCTTAGTTCTGAATACATACCCCTTGATACCATAAATATCACCAATATCCGATTTCTTGAAATCAGCGTATGCCTCTTCGCCAATGGCATCTCTTGCTACATATACCTGAATCTTACCCTTTAAATCCTGAATATTACAGAAAGAAGCTTTTCCCATAACACGTTTGAACATCATACGTCCTGCGATGGAAACCTCAATAGGACTTGCATCCATAATTGCTCTTCTTTCGTTATAATCCGCATTCAATACTTCTCTAGTCTGCTGCTCATCTAAACTTTCTACGGATGGTTCTGTTCTTCCTGCCAAAAGCTTTGCTTCATGTGCTTCGTAAAGCTCCTTTGCATCCACCGTATGATGAGTCTGATTGTATTTTGTAATCTGGAATGGATCTTTGCCTGCTTCCTGTAATGCTGCAAGCTTTTCTCTTCTAACCTTTAAGAGCTGATTCAAATCCTGTTCCTGATTCTTCTGGTTATTGTTCTGTTCCTGTGACACTTCCAATACTCCTTTCAAAACTTATTCTGGCTTGTAAATGTCCAAAATGGTATATTCGATAATTCCTGCTGGTGCTTCTACCGTTACAACGTCACCCTTCTTCGCACCGATTAATGCCTTGCCAAGAGGAGACTCATTAGAAATCTTACCCTTTAAGCTGTTTGCTTCCGTAGCACCTACAATCTTGAATTCCATCTCATCATCAAATTCATTATCTTTTACTTTAACAACAAGACCAAAGCTTACTTTATCATTGCTTGCAGATTCTTCCATATCGAAAACTTCTACGTTCTTTAAGATTTTCTCAAGTTCTTCGATTCTTGCTTCGATATCACGCTGTTCGTCCTTTGCTGCATCGTACTCAGCATTTTCTGATAAGTCACCCTGTTCTCTAGCTTCCTTAATCTTCTCTGCAACTTCTTTTCTCTTGATAACCTTCAGTTCATGTAATTCATCTTCGTATTTCTTCAGACCTTCACGAGTTAATAGATTCTTCTTTGCTTCCATGAGTTTTCCCTCTCCTTTTCATTAATTAGTAATATATATGTCACTTATTTCTTCCGTTAATAAATGTTATCTCATTTTGGGCAGACTACGCCCTACAAGCTATGATATTATAGCCTTTTTTCAAAATGATGTCAACATTTAAAGCCCCATATCCTTAAGTCCTTTTACTAGCATAACATAATACTCTCTCACATCAAATCCCTTCAGATTTTCTCGAAACAGATCGATCATATCTCCATGCGAGATTCCTCTTCTGCCTTTACACGTTATATTCCCAAGAAAATTTCCCCACTGAGCAGATGTTTCTGAAACCAATCCGTCATTTCTCCCCTCTACAGGCTTTACCAATAAAAAGCCTAGATTTAAAGGAAATGATGCACTCAAACACCCTTTCATCAACGACATCACACTTTGTTTTTGATAGCCTTCTGCCGGTATGATTTCTTTATTTCTCTTCTGACAATTCTTGGCAGTGAGATCATAAACTGCAGAAATAAAATCCGGATTGGTATCACCTAACTTACAAAAAATCTTGTTATATTTTTTTGCCACATACTCAATCAAGCTATCAGGTAGTTTTTCCAACAACTCATCTACCCATAAACATCCCTTGTGCGGCGTATTAATTGTAGTAAGAGACGCTACCAAAGGTGCTGCTCCAAGGCAGTCAATAGCATATCTTGTATCTAATCCTCCTTTGGAATGGGCAATAATATTGACCTTCTCACACCCTGTCTCCTCTATAATTTTATGAATCTGTTCCAACAACTCCACTGCACTATCTTTTACAGCCGCTGCTGATTGATGCCTTCCATAATAAATCTCGCACCCATTTTTTTGCAACTCGGCAGGAATTCTTCCCCAGTAATTAAAATACTGCCAGTCTCTGAAAAAAACACCATGTACCAACAATACAGGATATTTCGTAGAACATATCTCATTTTCCTTACGTACTGCATTCAGCTCCTGCTTTGCCATTTCTAAGGAACATTCTTGCGACACCATATGACAAACATATATGGTAATAAAAAGATTCATTACAGGAACCCACCAGCATAATATCCAAACAATACGCCAAACAAGTTTTATCTGTTTTGCAGTAACCATAATTCGTATAAAACCGTTTAGTGACATAATAAAAGCCACGCCATAAGCAATAAACACACTCCCTATAAATACCCCAACCGATTGTTCTTCTCCTTGCCCCGAAAAAATATATCGCACGAGTAGCACATTTTGGATTATCATTCCAAAACAACCACTAAGCATCACTGTGTATCCGCCTAACAGAGTATTCAGCCTGCCACCTATTCCTGACCTATAATAGGGAATAATCTGGTAAAACAAAAACAACATCATAACCACACATGTTACTAGTATTTTTCCTGCAATAGATATGTGCGATACCGAATAGAAAAACAGCGCATTTGCTACTAACAAATATATAATAATTCCGTATATAATCCATAAAAGCTTTCTCATTTGTTTTCACCACATTCTTTATTGATTCGTACTCTTAAAAACTCCAATACCATCCATTTCAAGAGCTGTCATAGTAATACATAAAAATGCACCTAAAATACTATCTTTACATTTTAAGTGCATTCCTACGCTTATGTTATTGGAAAATATTACAAATACTTTCTTCCAACTCTGTAAAAGTCTCCATTTCATTTACCATGCGTCTTAGCTTTGCTGAGTGTGGATAGCCTGCCGTATACCATGCTACATGCTTACGCATTTCGCGAATTCCGGTATACTCACCCTTAAATTCAAGCTGCAATGCCGCGTGTCGGAGAATCGTATTGCGCACCTCTTCATTTGTTGGACGTTCTGGTAGAATTCCCGTATCAAGATACTGCGTAATTTCCTTGAAAATCCATGGATTTCCTCGGCTCGCACGTCCAATCATAATACCGTCACAACCTGTTTCATCCATCATTTTCTTTGCTGAAACAGCATCCGTAACATCTCCATTTCCTATTACAGGAATAGAAACTGCCTCCTTCACTTGGCGGATAATATCCCAGTCTGCCTTACCGGAATAATACTGTTCTCTCGTTCTTCCGTGTACTGCAATTGCTGCCGCCCCACTTGCTTCAATAATCTTTGCAATTTCAACTGCATTCACATGTTCATCATCAAAGCCTTTTCGTATTTTCACCGTTACAGGCTTCTTCACTGCTTTTACCAAAGCGGTTACAATTTCTCCCACGAGCTTTGGTTCTTTCATAAGAGCACTACCTTCACGATTATTTACTACCTTTGGAACGGGACATCCCATATTGACATCTAAAATAGCAAATGGTCTTTCTTCGATTCTTTCCGCTGTCTCTGCCATAATATCCGGCTCAGAGCCAAAAAGCTGCAACGAAACCGGGCGCTCATCGGGATGAATTTCCATCAAAGCCTCTGTGTTTTTGTTGTTATAATGTACTGCCTTGGCGCTTACCATTTCCATGCATAACAGTCCTGCTCCCTGCTCTTTGCACAAAAGTCGAAAAGGCAGGTCTGTTACACCTGCCATTGGAGCCAAGATTACATTATTTTCAAGGGTTACATTCCCTATCTGTAATTTCATATAGCCTCTTACCTTTCCACGAATTTGTTTCATACCCAAATTCGTCATTCGAAAAATCTTCCTTCTATGAATTTCTCGAATTATTATCGGTTATTCTTTTCATAAATTATTCTTAGTCCCTCTAAAGTCAAAGAACTGTTGTATTCCTGAATCATGTCTGTTTCTTCCGCAATAATTCTTCCGAGTCCACCCGTTGCTACAACCTTGAGATTATCATACCCTGTCTCTTTTTTCACACGCTGAATGATGTACTCTGTTTGTCCAATCTGACCATATACAAGTCCTGCCTGCATACTGGAAATAGTCTCCTGCGCCAAAATGGAAGCCGGTTTCTTTATTTCAATTTCTGGAAGCTTTGCGGTACCATCCCATAAAGCCTTTGCTGAAATACGAATACCTGGTGCTGTAATTCCTGCCGCAAAACAACCATCCTCGGTTACCAAATCATAAGTAGTAGCAGTACCATAATCAATCACAAGAACTGGTCCACCATATAATTCATAGGCAGCCACCGCATCTACTACTCTGTCACACCCTACTTCTTTTGGATTCTCTGTTACAATCTTGATTCCTGTCTTAATACCTGCACCTACTGTTAAAATCTTTTCATTCACGTAACGTCTGATACCACCAGTCAGTGAGTGCATAATATTGGGAACTACACTTGCTACAATAACACCATTGATACTATTGATTGCAATCTGATTCTTATTCAGCATCTCAGTAATCAATACACCATATTCATCCGATGTTCTAGGAGTCTTTGACATCAGACGAAAAGTAGTTACAAGCTCTTTTCCATCATATACACCAAATGTAGCATTGGTATTTCCCACATCAACTACTAAAACCATACTATTTACCATACCTTTCTAATCATCTCCGTTAGCATCCAGCCTATACCTCTTCAAACGGCTCCTGCAAAACAAATACTCTATAATACATACTAAGTGCTTCTAACAGCTCCTTACGCTTAATCTTCATATCATGAATCAGAAGACCACTACTTACTTCATCATATAAAATATCCTCTTCATAAGATTCTGTATCAAAGCTGACACTACCATCTTCTTCAAATACAACCGTAAACACACCGCCAACTTCCTCTGTAAAAAGCACACACATAACGTGAAGCTCTTCCTGAATAGAAGCGGGTATTCCTTTAAACTGTTCATTAAAATAATATTTTTTATCATATGCATTCGCACCACATAGTACGATACGATTATTGTTCGTTTCCACCTAAACAACCTCCACTATATATCTTCTATCCATGCATCTGGCAACCACTTTATACATAACCGTAGATACCTCTAACCGATACTTCTCCTGCATAAACTGCTTCTATCTCACCATTTTGTCGTTTTACCATAAGCTCGCCCTGTGAATTAATTCCAAGTGCAAAGCCCTCGTATTCACCTTTCGGGTCTAATACTCGTACCTGCGTGTCTCGATTCAGTAAATATCCATTATATCGTTCCATAAGACTTCCTAAATCATAAGTCTTCGCAAATTCTGCATACTCTTTTTCAAAATAATGCAAAATACGTCCAATCAACTCTGTGCGAGTTATTTTTCTCCCAAGCTCTAAAGCAATGGAAGTAGCAATTGTCGCAATTTCCGTATCAAAAATACTTTGATTCACATTTATACCAACACCTATTACAACGTAATCAATAGTGGTTTGCTCCAATGCCATCTCTGTCAGAATACCACAAACCTTTTTGCCATTCATGACAATATCATTTGGCCATTTTATACCACTCCTACCAGGTGCCAGCTCTTCCATAGCTTCTGTTACTGCAAGTGCCATAACCAGTGTCAAGGCCGATGCCTGATTCGGCATACACTTTGGTCGCAACAATAAAGACATATAAACGGATTCTCCCTTGGGAGATATCCATGCTCTTCCACGCCTTCCTCTTCCCGCTGACTGCCTATCTGCAACAACGAGAGTACCATTTAGGGCACCCTCGTTTGCCATTTGCTTTATATCATCATTGGTTGAACCTGTTTCTTCATAGAAAAACAAATCCCTTGCAAGCCATACTGTATTTTTTTCTATCTGACTCGCTAATGTCTCCTTATCCATGAACCATTATGCTCCTAATGTCGCTGCCATAACAGCCTTAATGGTATGCATACGGTTTTCTGCTTCATCAAATACTTTTGACTGTGCAGATTCAAATACCTCATCTGTCACTTCGAGTTCCGTAAATCCGTATTTCTCTCCCTGCTCTTTGCCTACTGCGGTCTTTAAATCATGGAATGCCGGTAAGCAATGTAAAAAGATAGCCTGCTCTCCTGCATTCTGCATAATCTCCTTCGTAACCTTATATGGTGAAAGCACTCTTATACGCTCCTCCCATACTTCTTCCGGTTCACCCATGGATACCCATACATCTGTATAAACAACATCTACATCTTTTGTTCCTGCCATTGCATCCTCTGTCAATGTAATGGTAGCTCCTGACTCTTTTGCATATTCCTGACATAATGCAACAAGCTCAGCATCCGGGAAATATGCCTTATTGGTACATGCTGTAAAATGCATACCAAGCTTAGAACACATTATCATAAGAGAATTTGCCATATTGTAACGTGCATCTCCCATATAAGTAAGCTTAATTCCTTTATATCTTCCAAAATGCTCTTTAATCGTTAATAAATCCGCCAACATCTGTGTCGGATGATATTCATTGGTCAGTCCATTCCATACAGGAACGCCTGCATATTTCGCAAGCTCCTCCACAATTGTTTGTTCAAATCCTCTATATTCAATACCTTCGTACATTCTTCCAAGTACTCTTGCGGTATCTGCAATACTTTCTTTTTTTCCAATCTGAGAACCTGCCGGATCAAGATAGGTGGTTCCCATTCCAAGATCATGAGCAGCTACTTCAAAAGAACATCTGGTACGTGTACTTGTCTTCTCAAAAATCAATGCAACATTCTTTCCTCTTAATGTATCATGAGCGATTCCATTCTTTTTCTTCTCTTTATAAGATGCTGCAAGATCTACTAAGTAAACAATCTCTTCTGCCGTAAAATCCTTTAATGTTAAAAAATGACGTCCTTTTAAATTCATAATTCTCCTCCTTTTCTATGCTTTTACAAGCCTCGTTTTTGTTTCCTTCATTTGGAAGCAAAATTACCTCTCCATTCTACTACGTTTTTGTATCATGGGCAAGATAATCGGCAAAAGATTGTCCTTTGAAACCCAAAAAGATGCAAGCCTTCTACCACCTGCATCTTTCTACATTTTACCAGAATACATGATTTCCAACCACAATACCCTGCTTTGTCCCTATTCTTCTAAAATGAAGTGCATCTCCTACATTGGTAAAACCATTCAACACTTCCTGTGCCGCCTGCAAGCAAGATGGTTTTATACTTCCACTCAAAACCACTCTGTCAAGCTTGCCAGTAGCTGCCGGTGTAAACTGACCAGATGCATAGACTACCTCAGCAACCGTATTAGGATACGCTGCACTTCTAACACGATTCATAACAACAGATCCTACTGCAACCTGACCTTCATACGCTTCTCCACCTGCTTCACATTGAATCAGAGCTGCTAAAATCTGAAGCTCTGTGGCTGTTGCAAGTACCGCTTCCTTCTGCTGGTGTCTCTTCGCCTCTTCTTCTGCCTTTTCTCTTGCACGAATGACTTCCATAGACTCTGCATCATCAATGTCAAATTCGACCTTAACATAATCTGCTGATACATATCCTGTTGCACCTTCATAGCTTACCTCTACCCAGTCACCATGCTCCTTGATAGCTTCTAATGCTTCTCCTTTTGAAAGAAGCCCTAATACTCCGCCATCCATACTTGCTTCCTTGCGCACTCGCAAAGTATCCGTCTGTGCATAAGCAACTAGCATTCCAACTTCTTCTGCAAGCTGTTTCGCTTCATCACCAAAATGCAGATATTTATCTCTAACCCAGCCTGTTACATCTCCTGACTGAATTTTTGTCCATTCACCCTGACGTTCTACGATATGACCGCCACAATCCTTGTATAAAACTCCAAGCTTTTCTGAATCCTGATTAGCTTCTTTTCGAATATTTACATACTCATTAACATTTGCCATAACAAGGGTTGATTCCTGTTTGGTTAACGTTTTGGCAGATACATTTCTGTTTGTATTGTTCTTAACAATCTCAACAATCTCTTCATCCGCTATCGCAACATCCATATCTAGCAGAACTGCTGCACCAGCACTTAATGGCATCTCTATTTTTTCTTTATTCGTTGCTTTTGTATGATCTGCAAATGCAGTTACCGATGTGCTACATAATACTACCGAAAAAGTTACTGCGGAAAAAAATCTTCTCCACCCATGATAATTCGTTTTCATACTATTCTCCATGAATTCCCTAAAAATAGTGCATGCCAGCGCATGCACTTTGGCAAGAATTTCTTAAGAAATTCTTGTCTAATTCTCACTACGCTACAGCAATTTCCTATTATTTAAAAATGCGTTTGCTCAATAGCAAATGCTTCGACCTACCTAAACAGTTACTTTATTGCTTTCATTTACATATTTTATACATTGCCTATAACAAATATTACATATTCATTAACATCCGTTACAATTTTATATAATAGCAAAGAGTCCGCCACTTGTCAAGTTTCGGACTCTTATTTTAAATACTATAAATTTTTAGACTTTTCCACACAGGCTCCAATTGCATCCATTACTGCTGCCCGAAAACCTTTTTCCTCTAACACTTTAA
>JAXJRB010000043.1:0-39410 GCA_036310845.1 Lachnospiraceae bacterium
AGATGCTTTTATGAATGCAATTCCAACAGTATTGAAGTTAAAATTGAAAGCAGCTTAGGTATATTTTCGACAACTGAATGAATGCCAGATATTGAATTTTCAAGGTGCATAGCTAAAATTTATATGCGAAGTTTGAGTTAACCATTAATAAATATACTGCTGTCATCCCCATAAAGCTTGGGAACATACTTAATATTAGAGTGGATTTCATCAGTGCCTTCTTCCCGCGGAACGCAAAACGACTAATTGTATAAGCAGTTAAGATAACCAACACTGTCCCAATCAAACTTGAAAAAACAGAAACAAACAATGTATTTTTCAACCAGTTTGGATAATCGTACATGGTTGTATCTGTGAAAAGTTTTTGATAACCAAAAAGACTAAAGCTCTTTGGAAAAAATCCATCCAAATCATAGATTGAACCACTTTTTGAGAAAGACGCCATAATTAACCACAGTACAGGGAAAAAGAAGAAAATACATACTGCAATCAATACTATATAGGTCACTATCGTATCCATTAATCTCTTTTTCTGTTTCATCGGAAGGTATCCTCCTTTTTATAAGCTGCACTCCTTACATATATTGTTAAAGAGAATATAGAAGTAATAACAAAAATAATTAAACTTACTGCTGCCCCTATTCCATAATAGTTATTGTCAATAGATAAGTTATATAACCAATTAATCAACAAGTCCGTATCGCTTGCAAGGAAATATCCATCCTTGTATAAACCACCACGAAGGAAATAGAATACACCAAAGTTATTGAAATTACCAATAAAACTTGTAATTAATGTCGGTGTCGTTGAAAAGATAACAAATGGAAGCGTAATCTTTGTAAACTGTTTCCATTTTGTCGCACCATCTATACTGGCCGCCTCATACAAATCGGTATTCATGTTCGAAAGAATTCCCGTTGCAAGAAGCATGGAGGTTGGAATCGAAATCCATGCATTTACTACAAGACCTATGACCTTTGCTTTCACTCCAGCATCAATATCCAAGAAACCAATAGCATCACCACCATGTAAGGTAATATAATAATTAATTGGTCCACCATAGGAAAAAAGAAATTTAAACCCTAACAGGGTAATAAATCCCGGAACCGCATACGCAAGTATAGGAAATGCTCTCCAAAAGCTTTTACCTTTTACGCACTGCTTATTTAATAAAAGTGCAAGACCAATCCCACCAAAATAGTTAATAAAGGTAGAAGCAATAGCCCATACAAAATTCCATCCTAGAATCTTAAAAAACGTATCCTTTATCTCAGTTAAAGACAGTATCTTGGTAAAATTTGCAAAACCAATCCAGTCCACAAGCTTTGGCGGCACAATATCTCCACCATAATTTGTAAAAGAAATCAATATCATAAACAAAATTGGTAATACATTAAAAACCAATACACCTGTGACAGGTATCGCTAGTGCAACAAGATAAAATTTCTTATCTAAAAAAATGCTTGCTGCTTTACGGAAACTATGAAATTCATTTCCTCTTCGCACTTGTCGTTCACACTTCAAAATATCACGAATATTAGACCTATGTATGATAAAAAAGGCTATTAAAATCGCAAATGCAAGCAGTCCTTTTAAAAGCATCATAACAGAATCATCGCCCTCTGTACCAAGCCAAGGATCTGCTTCTTTTGTTCCCAAAGTGAAAAAACCCACAATATCACAAATTCCCGTTGTTACCATATAAAAGCAAGTCAATACTAAAACAGTAAGATATACCAAACCTTTTACCCATTGTCTATATAATAATTGCCCCATTCCCATAATGATGAGAGACGCTTTGACCGGAACTGACGTTTGTGTCAGTTTTTCTTTCCTACTCATTTCTTTCTCCTCTTCCATAACTGGATAGCCCAGTTTAACGATTACTCTATTGTCATTTATTCTGCTAAGGTATACACTGCATCGTAAATATTCTTATTTACCGTTTCCAAAGCCTTTTGGAAATCATTCTCTGAAACATACTTTGCAACTTCTCCCTTTTTCTCTCGGAAAGCATCCTTTGCAATATCACCCATAACCGTCTGTGTCGGTACCCATATCTGGTCTACCGCTTTAATTGAAGGCATTAAGTATATTCTTCCTTCCGAAAGACTTGTAAATATCTTCTCTGCTGTATCCCCACATTCCTTCGCCACATCCGAGCGTGTTGGTGCAATTCCAAGCTTATTCACTCTTGCTTTTATCATGTCATAGCTAGTTGCAAAGTTTACAAATTCTACACAAGCATCCCTATGCTTTGTATAAGAGCTGATTCCATAGCCATTTACACCACCCATGACAACAGTACTAACCCAATCTTGCTCACTCATTTCTTCACTTGCTATACTCAAATCACCATTAGCAGGCATAAGCGCTGGAAGCTCCACCATTTGCAAGTTCTCTTTTGCCTTACTATGTGCTTCTTCTCCAGAAAGCCCTTCTGTTTCATAATGAAGTGCCATCTTTTCCACAAAAAGGCTATACGTATCCGGCGTAGACACTGTACAAAAATAACTTCCATCTGCTAATTTTTCATAACGATTTAGAGTAACCGTGTCGTCAATACATTCCTCATTCATAAGTCCTGCCATCTGTTTTAAGGTGGACATACCTGTCATAGTATTTCCTGCTGTAAATCCGATATCCTCTGTGTTTGCAGTTCCATCCTCTTTTTCACCAAATACATAACCACCATAGGAAAATATAAATTCTGAAGAAAGGTACAAATTATTCAAAGACGCCATAAATCCATATTGGTTATTTTGATTTGCACTACTATCCGTATCCCTTAATAATTTTGAGTACGCATATAAATCATTCCAATTTTCAAGAAAATCCGGTTCTTTATTGCTATTTTTATCCCATGTATTCTCCCAATCTTCCGGGAGCATATCCGTGCGATAAAAAAGCATTGGCTCCTGAATATTTACCGGAACACCACAGAAATACTCTTTTCCGTCCAACGTTAACTTAAATGCCTCCCATGCTTCCATCGGAATTTGTTCATAACAATCAAACTCTTCAATTGTCAGCGGAATGATATGTTTATCTGCTGCATAAGTCATAAGCTTATCATTTGCCTGATATAGTACATCCGGACCATATCCATAAGGTCCATTTGCTGCTAAATCCGTATACTCATCCATATTTGCATCCACTGCCTGAATTCCCTTATCTGCGTACGCTTCATTAAAAGCATTCAATAATTCCTGTAAGTATCCTTCAGACTTTGCTGTATCATTTTCCAAAATATGAAGAACAACCTGTTCCGCAGAATCTGCAGTCTTATCTGCTCCCCCTTCACTCTGTGATGTACTGTTTCCACAGCCGGCAAGCCCTACAGTCATGGAACAGATTACTCCGGTAGCCATCCATTTTCTTATTTTTCTATTCATTGTTGCTGTCTCCTTCCCTAAATTCTAACAAATCCACATATTTATGTAGTCTGTCTTCTACGGTTATCATACAACTTCTCGCTTTTTGACAATCGCCTTTTATACATATCTCTTTCTCTGTCGTATTAATACGAAGAATAACGGTATTCTCTATTGAGCTGTTTTCTAATTGAAATACACCATCCTCAGCACTAATTCGAACCTGTCCCTTTGCCATTATGTATTTCTTACGAATCATGGCTAATCTATTCAATAGTTCATAGATATCCGCATACTCTCCATAAATGTTTGCTTTTTCCCAATCCATGCATCGACGACAGTCAGGGTCGTAACCACCTGGTGTTAATATTTCTGTTCCATAGAAGATACATGGTGTCCCTGGAAACAGATAGAGCAAGCACAATGCCGCTTTCATTTTGAATCGATTCTCTCCCACCTCACTGAAAAATCGATGGGTATCATGACTGTCTAAAAGATTTAACATCATGGAGTTAACCGTATCACTATTACGCATAAGTAAATCATTCAATTTCCATGCAAGTCCTTGTGCATCTATTGTCTCTTTCACAAAAAAATCAAGACAAGCCTTAGTAAATGCATAATTCATAATGCTATCATACTGGTCTCCTCGAAGGTTTGAATAGGCATCATGCCAATTTTCTCCTATGATAACCGCATCTTTCTTACACCCCTTAATTGCCTTTCGAAAGCTTCGCCAAAAATCATGACTAACTTCGTCTGACACATCAAGTCTCCAACCATCAATATCATACTCCTGTATATAATGACATCCTATATCATTTAAGAACTTCTGAACCTCTGGATTTGATGTATTAAGCTTTGGCATATATTCACAAGAAGCAAACATTTCATAATTGCCTTTTTGTGGGTCTGGTTTATCTCCCTCAATAAAAAACCAATTATAATAAGATGATTGCCTTCCCTTTTCCATCACATCCTGAAACTCTTTCATTCGATCACTACAATGATTGAATACCGCATCCATAACAAGCTTCATGCCTCGCTTGTGGGCTTCCTGAACCAATTCTCTTAAATCTTCATTACTACCAAATTGCCTATCCACTTTGTAATAATCACTAATATCATACTTATGATTTGATATAGACTGAAATACAGGTGTTAAATAAATTGCGTTACATCCAGTTGCTTTAATATAATCAAGCTTCTTCGTAATTCCCTTCAAATCACCACCCGCAAAAGTCTTCGGATGCGGAATATCTCCCCATTCACAATTGATATAAGAAGTATCCTTCTTGGTATCTCCCATATGAAAACGTTCCACAAATATTTGATAAAAAACTGCATTCTTCATCCAATCAACTCGTTCCATAATATCTGCCCGATTGATATATGGATATTGAAAGAAATTGTAATACCCCATTTTATAATCATAGTTTTCCGTAATTCCATCCTCTGAGAAAAACCAGGTCTTTTCTCCATCGTTTACTTGAAAAACATATGCAAGTCTTGTATCCTCAAGCTCTAAATGAATATTGAAATAGTCATATAACTCACTCGTATATGCCTTCTCCATAAGTGCTTTTTTTTGCTTTTCTCCAAATACATACTTGCTTTCATAAATAATCTGTGCCCATTTAATATCATCTCTTGCCGTTCTCAGTCTAATTACAATTTCTTTTTCCGACACTGGGAAGCAATAAGCTGAATCCATTATATGCTGCATTGCATACCTATTCATTTGATAACCTTCCTTTCGCTATTATTCTACTATGTCGCCATTTCGTGTTACGATTAACGTATCCTGCGCTTTATTACTAGGATTTGTTGTCAATGTAATTGTGTAGTTACCATCCATTAATACATTTACATTTGCTGTATCAGCAGAAGCACCCAGTCCCCCACCACTTTCCATCTGTGCAGTATCAACTGTTGTAAAACAACCAAATCCTTTTTGTCCATCCCACGCCCAATCATGAACGATTTGGAACTGATCTCCCGCAAACAAATCTATTGTTATTTCAAACTCATTGGTAATTTCTCCTGTTTCCTCTAAACGGAATTTCTCTCTTATGCTTTCTTCTACACTATTATCCGCCCAATTATTCTCCTGTAAAATTCCTTGAGACGATGTGCCTGCTAAATACCATGCTCTTGTATCTGCCTCAACTTCCGTAGCTTTAAATCTTCCGTATAAGGTTGTATCTTCATAAAATACCGTTTCTACCAGATTCTTTCTACTTGCTTCCAAGAAACTAGGTGTTTCAAACCATCCTTGAAACTCTGCATCTGCAATGTTTTCGTAAGCTGCATATTCTGTTTCATTTAGCATCTCACCCGCCATAGCTGTCGCTGTTCCCAGCAGTTCTTCTCCATTCATGAATGTAACTGTAATCTGCATTGATTCTTCTGATGAAATCACTGTCTCATTCATGCTATCTGTCTTTGCATTTCCACATCCAACCATTGCTGCTACCAACATAATAGTAGCTGTTGTAATACAAAACCCTCTTTTCATCTGCTTTTCCATACCCTTACCCTACCTTTTCTAATATAAGATATATTGTTTGCTTAAACGTTTAACTTAACCGTTTAAGTTGATACTAGCACACAAAAAATTAGGTGTCAACATAATATTGACTTTTTTTTGTATGCTCTGTAAGATACACTTATGCGTTTAACTTGTTCTACATGTCCATCTTCCACGGACATGTACTTTGTATTAAGAAAGGAAATCCAAAAATGGGAAAAAAAGTAACTGTTAAAGATGTTGCCAGAGAAGCCGGAGTCTCGGTTGCCACCGTTTCTTACATTATGAATAACCGTACAGACCAAAAAATAAGCGATGCAACACGTAAGAAGGTTCTCCAAATTGCCAATCTTCTTAACTATACTCCTAACTCTGTAGCAAAAAGTCTGGCTACAGGTCGAAACAGTATCATTGGTATTTCCTATTCTATGGATGATGCTACGCCATCTCGTAATCTAGAGCTTAGCAGCTTTATAAATATGCTAATCGAACGACTGAATCGCTTAAAATATGATGTTATCTATATGCCCGTAAATACTACCTCTGATTCAGCCTCCATTAATCGAAATATTGATGGTATTATTGCTATTGATTTATCTAACGAGGATTTTGTTAAGCTTGCTGATAACTGCTTTGTTCCTGTTATCAGTGTAGATATGATTATCAATGACAGCCTTTTCTATCAAATTTACTCTGACATTCCTCAATTAGCAGAAAAGGCATCCGAATATCTTGGTGATGATTATTATTTTGTTTTAGAAAGATATAAGAATGAAGAATATCTAACCTTTTTGACTGAAACCCTGCCACAAGAGCGTATCCTGTTATATACACCTGAACTTATGGCCGATTTGACAAAATTAAAAGGCAAGAAAGCCTTAGTACTTGGCTCTTATCTTGCCTTAATTCTACGTTCCTATATCCATGATTATGATATGGTTGCTATTACCTCGCATGAATCAGAAGTATTACTGCCTGATTCCATCCATGTCTTAAAAAATGATATTTCTAAAAAAGCTAACCTTGCCATCAATATCTTACTAAATGCCATGGATCGGAAATTTGATGTAAAGCATGACCATAAAATCAGTATGACGGATATAAACTAACACTCTGCCTTCCACAAACCGTGAATATTGCAGTATTCATATGCTGCAATTACTTCATCGGCATCCGTCAATAAAAATTCTGCATGTGGTTTTCCCCCTTTAGGGTCCAAATACACTGTCTGCATTCCTTTTTTTGTTTCTAAAGTAATCCACTCAATATAGTGCTCTTCAGTCATCGGGTGCTCTACCTCGCCAATTAGGACCGTTACTCTATTCCCCTCTACTTTAATAACTGGTACATGCTTCTCAGCTGCACCGTCTGTTGTGCCCGGTACTAATTCCTCAAATTCTGCGTGATTGCATGTTGTTGATGGTGCACCTGACTTCATAAGGGTAAAGATGGTTTTATCCTGATTACATTTAAAAAACTTCATAGAAAAGACTCCTTTATATTTTTTAATTAGTATATGAAGCACTTGCTAGAATATACGATACCTTCCTTGGTAAAATATCTCTCTTACTTTCTAACAATTGTGGTGCAATTCGCTTAGAAATGTTATAATATACATTGAATAGTTTTATTAACTTGCACAATTGATGCTTTTTGTTGAATTTACACTTTTTATATGTATTTTCATTTGCTACTTTGGGGGTTTTTCTTATGAAAAAACTGATATATTTCCTTGATATGTTGGTACGCATATCCTTTTTAATTTTTTTTATCACACTTATTGTTTGGTTTTTCATAGCACAATCCATTTATCCCAGTGAGCAGGATCCGCGTGATTATTGGGTGGAAACCTTTGATAGCGGTTGGTTTCATGTACAAAGCGATGACAACAGAATCCCTATTGAGGTTCCAGGAACTTTTGACGTGCCACCTGGTGAAACTGCAATCGTTGAAAATATTTTACCTACCCCTATATCCACCAGTACATGGCTCTGCATACGCACCTCAAAACAAGATATGTCCGTGTCCATTGGTGGAATACTTCGTAATACATACTCTACAAAATTAACACGTCCTTTTGGTATTGCCAGTGCCAGCACCTATCTCTTTATTGAACTTAATCCTGACGATGCCGGAAAAGTTATTAGAATGGAAATGGTAAGTAATTCCTCCTATAGCGGTGTGATCCGAAGCATCTTATATGGTGACAAAATGGGTATTATTGTCAATATTTTTAATGATAATTATATTATTCTCATTTTTGCTGTATTAATGCTTGTATTAGGATTTGGCACGGTATTCTTGAGCTTTGCATTACAACGCTATACCAATAACCCACTATATCTACGCTATCTTGGCTGGTGTGTTATTGCTGTATCACTTTGGGTTGCCATGCAGTCTAAGATGAAACAGGCTTTTTTTCCTAATGTTTCAGTAACAAGTGCCTTTTCACAATTTGTTTTATTTTTTGTTCCAATTTCATTTTGTATTTATGTTGATAATATACAAAAAAGACGTTATCACAACATATACATATTTTTCGAACTTTACTCTTTGCTTTTTGGTCTATCAGCTACAGGACTTATCTTCACTAGTACCATTGATCAAGGAGATATCAATCCCGCTGTTTATACCTTGCTAGGCACCTTAATTGTTTTATTCTTCTCTACTGTTATTATTGACATAAGAAAAAAACACATACAAGAATATTTGTATGTTGCTTACGGTATTGTAGGGGTATTACTTACTTCTATCTTACAAATACTTCAAAGTTTGAATCGATATCGTCTTTTTAATGGTAGTATCATCTGTATTGGTTGTATGTTTTTACTTATTATGGCTTGTGTTCAGGCCATTCTTGATATCGTACGTTCCAGTCAAGAGAAAAAACAGGCTCTCTATGCAAGCGAAGCAAAAGCAAGATTCCTTGCAAGTATGTCTCATGAGATACGAACACCAATTAACGCTGTTTTAGGAATTGACGAACTGATTGCTAAAGAAAGTACGGAAAACAATATCAAAGAATATGCCGAAGATATCCGTATTGCTGGCAGAAGTCTCCTTGCTATCATCAATGATATTCTTGATTTTTCTAAGATTGAAGCAGGTAAGATGAGTATCATTCCTATGGAATATGATCTTGCCTCTGTCATTCATGACAGCTGTAGTATGATGCGTGTTAAGGCCGACGAGAAGGAACTCCAATTTAAAACCATTTGTGACGAAAATCTTCCTAGCCGTCTCTTTGGTGATGAAGTGCGTATTCGTCAGATATTAACAAATCTTTTGTCAAATGCAATTAAATATACCCCTGAAGGGTCCGTAACCCTTTTCATCGGTGGTAAAAAGGATGACTCAGGTCATTATCTGTTAGAAATTGTTGTAACAGATACCGGAATTGGTATCAAAGAGGAAAGTATACCTTTATTATTTGATTCTTTTAGCCGTATTGATGAAAATACAACTTACAAAATAGAAGGTACCGGATTAGGTCTTAGTATTGTTCGTAACCTTGTAGAACTTATGCATGGTACAATACATGTTCAAAGCCAATATGGAAAAGGATCTGTCTTTACAGTAAATATCCCTCAAGGCATTATCTCTGAGCTTCCAATTGGCAATCTGACAAATACTTATAAAAAGCAGCATATTTCTTATACGTCTGACGAATTAATTGCACCTGATGCTTCGATTCTTGTAGTTGATGATGTTCCTGTTAATATCAAAGTATTCTGTGGACTTTTGAAAGATACCATGATGCATATTGATACTGCAACAAGCGGTCATGAGGCATTACGAAAAATACGTTCCAACACATATGACATTATTTTTCTAGATCATATGATGCCGGATTTGAATGGTATCGAAACATTAAAGTTTATTAAAGAAAATACAGAATCTAAGCCCCAAAAAACTCCTGTTATTATGCTTACTGCAAATGCGATTTTAGGAGCAAAAGAGGAATATCTCCAGATAGGATTTGATGATTATTTATCAAAACCGATACAAAAAGACAGACTCCTGAAGCTTATAAGACAATATTTACCTGATGAATTGATTCTGCCACAAAAAAATTATAAAGAACTACTAGAAGATAAACCTATTATTGAAAGGATTGATTTCTTAAATACAGAACTTGGTCTATCCTTCTATGACGGCGATGTAGACTTTTATTTGGAAATCATAGAAGCTGTCCTTGAAGCGGACTATTCAAAAAAGATACAGAACTTCTACGAACTAGAGGACTGGCATAATTATCAGATTCTCGTACATTCCTTAAAAAGTTCTTCCAAATCAATAGGTGCAGAGTCTCTGTCCTCAAAGGCTCTTGCTTTGGAAAATGCAGCAAAAACAAAGGATATTGACTTTATCCGGGATAACCATAAAGATCTGATGCAGTCTTATTCAATTCTGTTAGATAATATTCGTAAGTTATTTGCAGAACCTATTAGCACCACACAGCACGCAGAAGATACATTTCATATTCTAGTTATTGATGATGATAAGATTAACTTAAAATCAGCTCGTAAAATCTTAGAAGAATTCTTCCAAGTAATCTGTTTGGAAAGTGGAAAAGATGCTCTTTCTTATTTACAAAACCATATACCTGATTTAATTCTTCTTGATATTCACATGCCAGAAATTAATGGCTTTGAAGTATTACAGAAAATAAAAGATAATCCACAAACCAAAGATATTCCTGTTATCTTCCTTACTGCTGACAATGATTCAGAAACTGAGCTAAACAGCTTTAAAGCAGGGGTGATGGACTTTATACGCAAACCGTTTATTCCTGATATTATGCTCGAGAGAATAAACCGCATCATTGAACTTGATCGTTTACAGCAATATTTACAACATGAAGTAAAGAAAAATGAAATGAAAGTAGAAAAACTATCCTTACAGGCAATGCTTACTTTAGCTCAAACCATTGATGCCAAAGATAAATACACAAAAGGACATTCAAATCGTGTTGCAGAATACTCAAAAAAGCTTGCTATAAAACTTGGTCTATCCGAAGCAGAACAAGATACCGTTTACTTCATGGGGTTACTACATGACATTGGAAAAATCGGTATACCGGATAACATCATTAATAAGCCGCAAAAGCTTACAGATGAAGAATTTGCCATTATTAAGAAACACCCGGAAATTGGTCATGATATCTTAAAAAACATTGCAGAAATCCCTAATATCGAGATTGGAGCCAGATGGCATCATGAACGTATGGACGGAAAGGGTTATCCTGATGGACTAAAAGGAAATGAAATTCCAAAGCTGGTTCGCATCATCAGTGTTGCTGATGCTTATGACGCTATGACTTCAAAGCGAAGCTATCGGGATATCCTCCCACAAACTTATATCCGTAGCGAATTGGAAAAAGGAAAAAACAAACAGTTTGACCCTGAAGTTGCAGACGCTATGATTCAGTTAATTGATGAAGATACGGAACATCTATTGTATGAACACTAATCACTAATGTATTTTTTCAGGCCGGAAACACTTTCCGGCTTGTTTTTTTGTATGGTTACATAATATAATATATACAATTCCGGATTGCATGATATGTAACAAATTAACCTTGGAATACTTTCCATAATAATCCAATTAAAATTGCTTTTAGCGATGGGATTATTACTTACTGTATCATTTTCTTACGGTCTCCGTAGAAAATGCATCGCCCTACCCAAATTCTGTTACATACCTTATAGGACTACTGTCCAAATCAAGGAAACCCGCAAAATTTTCAAGCTAATCCTGAATAATTAAATAATTTAAAAGGAGACTTCTAATGCAAAAAGAAAACATACAAAATGAAAATTGGAAAGCTCTGCTTCCTATTGGGGTATTTTTAGTTCTGTATCTAGGCCTTGGTATTTTATTTGAATATGCTCTGAATATTCCGATGGGCTTCTATAATATTCCTATCGTCGTTTCCTTCTTAGTCGCTTTACTGGTTGCTTTTATTCAGAATCCAAAGCTCAAATTTGATAACAAGCTGGAAATTATTGCAAAAGGTGTTGGTGACAAGAATATTATAACCATGGTACTTATCTTCATGGTTGCCGGTATCTTTGTTGGTGTTGTAGGAAGAAGTAGTGCAGAAAGCGTTGCCTATTTCTTACTCTCAATCATTCCACCACAGTTTGCTGTTATTGTTTTGTTCATTGTAAGTTGCTTTGTCTCCGTTGCAATGGGCACGTCTGTTGGAACCATTACGCTAATTACTCCGATTGCCATTGCAGTTGCCAATGCTTCCAGATTTAATCCTGCGTTATGTGTTGGTTCCGTAATGGGTGGAGCTATGTTTGGAGATAACCTTTCCTTTATCTCCGATACAACAATTGCTGCATGTAATGGACAGGGCTGTGAAATGAAGGATAAATTCCGTACAAACCTTTGGATTGCATTGCCTGCTGCTATCGTTACTGTTCTCTTAATCTCTGTAATGACTTTAGGCACTGAGGTAAATGATTCTTTTAAGCTGGAATATAATCTCATTCAGGTCATTCCTTATGTGCTTGTTTTAATTGGCGGAATTATTGGTATTAATGTATTTGTTGTTTTATTAATCGGTATTGCCTCTGGTTCCATTATTATGCTTGCTACTGGTGCAACCGAAGCAACTACCTTACTTTCCAACATGGGCTCTGGTGTTTCTGGCATGTATGAAACCATTATGGTTACTATCTTAGTATCTTCTATCTGCGCCTTGATTCGTGAATATGGCGGATTCCTTGCTATTCTAAGCTTTATCAAACGTGTATTCAAGAATCAGAAGGGTGGACAGCTCGGTATCGGTCTTTTGGTAGGTGCTATGGATATCGCAACCGCTAACAATACGGTTGCCATCGTTATGGCTAACCCTATTGCAAAGGAAATCTCTGAAGAATATGATATTACACCTCAGACAACAGCTTCCATTCTGGATACCTTCTCCTGTATTTTCCAAGGAATTATCCCTTATGGTGCTCAGATGTTAGTTGCTATTTCTGCTGCTGCGGAGCTTGGCTGCGAGCTCTCTGCATTCCAGATTATGCCTAACTTATTCTATCCGTTTATGTTGTTTATCAGTTGCATGATTACCATTTTCTTTGTATCTGATAAAAAGAAAAAATAACGATAAACTTAGCAAAGCAGGAAATGTTTTTTCCTGCTTTTTTGCTATCATTGGTGCTAGTATATAACTATGGACACGAAATGTTGAACAACTTATACTTATAAAAAAAGGAGTTCAACGCAATGGCAAAAAATCAAAAATCGTATACGCCTGAATTTAAACAACAAATTGTGGATTTACACAATCAAGCAGGCAAAAGAATAACTGAATTAAGTAACGAATATGGCATTCCAAAAGGCACAATTTCTACTTGGGTTAAAGCATTATCTCCTGTAGTTATCTCTGAAACAGAGACTATTTCTATGAAGGAATATAAAGCTCTTCAAAAGAAATTGAAGGAACTCGAAATTGAAAATGAAATATTAAAAAAAGCTACCGCCATATTCGCCAAAAATCAATAGCTGAATTCGTGTCCTTTATTCAGTCTAATCTTCATAAATACTCTGTTAAACAGATGTGCAAAGTTCTTGGATTTCCAAGAAGTACATACTATGCTGCAATCAATCATAAGCCTTCTTTAAGGGAACTAGAGTACAATAAATTTAGTGTCCAGGTGCTATCTGTTTATAACGAATTCAAAAAGCGTTATGGTTCTATTAAAATACAAAAGGAATTGTGTGATAGAGATATTCCTTGTTCCGTAAAGCGAGTGCAGAGACATATGCGTCAACTTGGAATCAAAAGCATTGTTGTAAAGAAATATCAGTATACAAAGAATCAGGGCACCATTCCAGACAACAAAGAAAACATATTGAATCGAGACTTTAAGGCTGATACTGTGTTTAAAAAGCTTGTTACAGATATTACTTACATTCATGTAGTAAATGAAGGCTGGACATATCTTGCATCCGTTATGGATTTATATGATCGTAAAATAATAGGTTGGGCATATGGGAAAAACATCACCGCAGAGTTAGCTATACAGGCTGTAAAGAATGCTTGCCTAAATATCCCAAATACGGAAGGTATTATCTTGCATAGCGATTTAGGAAGTCAGTATACAAGTGATAAATTTGAAGGCTATTTACAATCGCTCGGAATGCTACATTCCTTTAGTCGTAAGGGAAATCCTTATGACAATGCTTGTATAGAATCATTCCATTCGGTATTAAAAAAGGAAGAAGTCTACACGACAACTTATATGACATTTGAAGAAGCAAAAACAGCTCTCTTTGAATATATTGAGTCATTTTACAACCGTAAGAGGCGACATAGTGCTCTTGAATACAAGACGCCACAGCAGGTTGAAGATGAAGCTCTAGCAGCTTAGGAAACACTTTTCCTTGCTCTTCGGCAAGGGAAAAAAGTTCAACTTTTTGTGTCCAAGGTATTGACTTAGGTCCAGAGGACGGGTCACACAAGGAATGAACTTATAGGAATATTTCTTGAATATGCAGTAGACCATTGCGAGATAGAGGATTAATAAATCGAATATAGAAGTGGTGATAATTGGTGTTTTGTTTTAGTAAAATTAAAAAACAAGAAACGGTAATGTGTTAAGTACCCACAATAACGCTTTATACGACTCTGAGAATTAAAAAAACACAATTGGAATATTATTAGGGATAGCATAACGACAGAAAAAATGATTATAGGGCATTTTAGAGCGTTCTAAAAGGTGCTGACAAAAATGGGTTAATTGTATTTGTTAATCTACCGCAATTGATTATGGTGACTTACTACCAAAATTAATTGTGATAGTTTTTATATGTAAAGAAAAATGCTTGCATAATTCATTACATTTGAGTACAATATAAGTGTGAAAGGAGTGTGGGATATGGCACAGACAGTAAATGTAAATTTTAGATTAGATGAAGAAGTGAAAAAAAGCATGGAACAAGTTTGCTCAGATTTAGGACTTTCCATGAGTTCTGCATTTACAATTTTTGCGAAAAAAGTCAGCAGAGAAAAACGCATACCATTTGATGTTTCTATTGACCCGTTCTACTCTGAAAGCAATATCAGACATTTGGAAAAGAAAATGGAAGAATACAAAGCAGGAAGTTTACAGTTAGCGGAGCATGAACTAATAGAGGAGTAAGACTATGCAGTTAAAGACGATACAATGGGACTTTGAGGCATGGGAAGAATACCTCTATTGGCAGTCGCAGGACAAGAAAATGTTAAAGCGGATTAACCAACTCATAAAGGATATAAAACGAAATCCTTTTGAGGGCATTGGAAAACCAGAACCATTAAAGGAAAATTTAACGGGATTTTGGAGTAGGCGAATTGATGAAGAGCATAGGATTGTCTATGCAGTAGAGGAAGAATCAGTTATAATTATTTCATGTAAAGGACACTATTGAGATTGAGGACGGGATACCGTCCTCATTTTGCCTTTATTATTCGTGCTTGCAATATGCTTGCAAAAACATGTAAAAGGTGTGTGTTTGAGGTATAAAACGGTATATTTTGTAACAACAGATAACGTATTTTTGCCGTTTGTCACAAGAAAAACACTTGACACTATCGAGTTTGAATAACGGACACAAATGCCGAAAACCTGTATTTATGCGGGTTTTCGGCATTTGTTTTCTTAAATGGCTCTACTTTGGCTCTATTTTTTTCTGTGTGTAGCTTGACAAAAAATAGTAATGTGGGTATTATGGTAGAAAGCGATGAAGAGAGATAGTAAATATTTTGGATATCACAGAGAGGAGTTGTTTGGTGGAAAACTCCATTGAAGAAATATTGAACCAGTCTTGGAGCTGTGTACCGACTGATTTATTCATTAGGCTACACTGGGAACGCCCATTACAGCGTCAGAGTATCGAAAGTAATTTCCGTACTTGCTAAGGTCTATATTGTGAAATATAGATGAATTAAGGTGGTAACACGAAGCTATTAGCTATCGTCCTTAAAATATATTTAAGGAGGGTAGCTTTTTTGATGCTTTAAAGTGTTATAAATCATAGGATTGGAGGCGTTTATATGAATTATGTTGTTGAGAGTTATGAAAATTATAAAGAGGAAAATCGTTTGACTACGAATAATGCAAGGAAGATTGAATTTATAACCACTACTCGGGTTCTTGACGAAGTTATTGATGCTAAGAGCAGAATATTAGACTGTGCAGCAGGAACAGGTATTTATGCATTTTGGCTTGCTGATAAAGGGCATGGTGTAACTGCTACTGACATCACACCAAGGCACATAGATATTATCAACCAGACGATTGCAACAAAACAATACTCTGTAAACACAGCAGTTTTGGATGCTACAGATATGTCCTGTTTTGAAGATGATACCTTTGATGTTGTTTTAAATATGGGACCTTTTTATCATTTGATTACAGAAAAACAGAGAGAAAAATGTCTGAAGGAATGTCTAAGAGTGTTAAGAAAAGGTGGACTTTTGGTTACAGCGTACATTCCAAGATACTATGTCTTTCAATATATTGCTATGAGCAATGAGAAATATGTAGATGAACATTTAGCAAAACAACTTGTTGAAACAGGTATATTAAAGCATGATGATGAGAAGTGTTTTTGGACGGATACTTATTATTCATCAAAAGAGGAAATGGAATCAATTTATCAAAGATATGGATTAGAAATTGTAGACCATTTTGCACAAGATGGTTTAGCACCTCTTTTATCGCAAAAGGTAGACCAATGGGATGAAAAACAGTTCAAAATTTGGTGTGATTACCATTATAGTGTATGTCGTGAACAGTCTGTTCTTGGTGCAAGTAACCATGTTATCATAATTGGCAGAAAATAATGAGATAGGAAAATGTAGTTTTTTCTTGCCGAAATACTAGTTAGTATGTTAGGATATTACTTAAGGAAAGTACCCATGACAGGGTGGTAGCCTCCCGAGTTTATGATACCGGTTCGCCGGAATACATAGGAAGGGAGGTGGCGCCGATGACAGCTTATGAAATCATTTCGATTTTTATTGGGATATTAGCTTTGCTGATGTCCTTTGGTAGCTTAATTGTAGCGTTGCTTGCCTTTCTCGATAAGAGAAACAAGCGAAAATAAAAATGCCTATCCTGTCTGCCAACAGGATAGGCGGTGTCCGTAAGGACATTATCTGACCTAAACTCGGAGCATCCACCTTTGGAGTGGGTGCTTTCTGTTTACTTAGATATTATCATGTTATCTTTGAGATTTCAAGAAGTTTTGCTTAATTTGGATAAATTTTCACAGTGAGCCTGTCTGTCCCTTTCTTCACTACCATGCTATCATCAAGCAGATGTTGCTTGATTTCTTCGATGTTTTCATTGATGTGTTGCAAGCTGGTATTGTATTCTTCTTCTGAATATTCATTTTTAGCATTTATCAAATTTTCTCGGATTTCCAACGCTTTCATATAAGTACATATTTTCTTGTTAATCATATTGTTTTTAAAAGACATCTTTACAGTGGAAGGCTTGAAGTTCCCTTCTTCATCTTTTTCTGCTTCAAATTTCATATCAATCTGCTCGTCCATTTTAAATAGCAGGGATAGCACATCTGACACTGTTTCTATATCGAAATCCATAAAAATATTAATACTGATGCCTAGTGCATTGGCAATCTTTAGAAGCTGGTCTGGTTTGGGATTGCGAATACCATATTCATACTTCTTAATTGTAGCAGAGTTAATGCCGGATAATTGACCGAGCATTTCTTGCGATATTCCACGCATATTTCTAAAATACTTGATTTTTTCTCCCGTAGTCATAGCAACTTCCTCCATTCATTATTTCAGTCATATATGTATTCTATCATATCGGGACACATTTGTGTATAAAAAATTAAAATAAATACTTGACGGACACAAAAGTGTACTGTATAATTCAAAACATAAAGGACACATAAGTGTACCAAGGTAAAACAAGAGAGGAGATGGCAATATGGAGAATACAATGAAAATGTATGTGACCGCTGAGGAAGTTGCAGAACTGCTTGGAGTATCAAGAGGATACGCATATAAGATAATCCGAGGTTTGAATAATGAACTGAAAGCAAAAGGTTTTCGTGTGATTTCAGGAAAAGTTCCTACGAAATATTTTCAGGAAAAATTCTATGGAATGGTAGTTGCGTAAGACAGATAACAGAGAGGAGATGATGGAAAATGCCAGCTACAAGAGATGGAAAGATGTGGCGCTGCCAGTTCTACTATGAGGACTGGCAGGGAGTACGCCATAAGAAGAATAAAAGAGGATTTAAAACAAAGGCAGAAGCTGAAGCATGGGAAAGAAATTTCCGGCAGCAACAGCAGAAAGATTTGGATATCAGCTTTGAAAACTTTGTGGAGATTTATTTTAAGGATATGGAGAATCGTTTAAGAGAAAGCACCATTATCAATAAAAGGTACGTCTTTGATTTAAAGGTAACACCATATTTTAAGAGCAAGAAAATGTGTGAAATTAAGACTTCAGATGTTAGGGCATGGCAGAATGCATTAATTAAAAAAGGATATGCGCCAACTTATTTGAAAAGTATCAATAATCAACTGGCAGCCCTTTTCAATTATGCAGTCAAATACTATGACTTAAAAGATAATCCCTGCAGAAAGGCTGGAAGTATTGGTAAGAGCAAGGCTGATGAAATGGAGTTTTGGACAAAGCAGGAATTTAAAGAGTTTCTTCCGTCTATGGATGGAAAACCGGAAGCAAGAATGGCATTTCTGCTCTTATATTGGACAGGCATGAGAATTGGTGAATTGCTTGCTTTGACCTATGAGGACATTGATTTTGACAAGCGTATTATCACAATAAATAAGTCATACCAGCGTATCAATGGTAAAGACATGATTACACCGCCTAAAACTCCAAAAAGTAATCGAAAAGTAACAATACCGCCGTTTTTAGCAGAAGAATTAAGGAAGTATTGCAGTGTACTGTATGGAATTACTGCTAAAGAAAGAATGTTCCGGTTTACAAAATCATTTATGGAACATGAGATTGTAAGAGGAGTAAAAGAAACAGGAGTAAAACGTATCAGATTGCATGATTTAAGACATTCCCATGCGTCATTGCTTGTAGAAATGGGCTTTCAGCCATTAGCGATTGCAGAACGTCTGGGGCATGAAAAGATTGAAACCACATTAAGCACGTATTCGCATTTATATCCAAATAAACAGGCAGAATTGGCAGACCAGTTGGAACTTGCCAATGGAGAGGAGGAATAGCCATGAGTGGAGGTCATAAATATCCTACAATCAGTTTTCGAGTATCACCAAGAGAACGGGATGAGATAGAAGCAAAGATTACAGCTAGTGGAATGCAAAAGAAAGATTATTTTGTTCGTTCTTGTATCTACAACAGGGTATGTGTAGTAGGGAAAAAGGAAGTCATCTATAAGCTGGTAGAAGAATTACAGATTATGCAAATCAATATTTCTGATGTTGTGAAACAATTTGAACAGCAGGAAGTAACATTATCAGAGGAAGGACTAGAGCAAATGCGTAATGATTGTTTAGATATGCTCAAAGCTATTTTATGGATGTTAGATGGTGCCAAATATCTATGGCAGGGAACAGATAGTAATAATGAAAAAAGCCCCAACAGCGGCAACTGTTAGGACTTAAGATAACAGGAAAATCTCTGTTACCTATGCTTATTGAACTGCTAATATTCAATAAGATATGTATTTACAACACAAGTATAACAGAGGTTTTCCAACGTATCAACGAGAAATTTTACGAATGGAGGACATTGTGTTATGGAAGAACAGAAAACAGAATTAAAGCTAATTAAAATGTCAGATGTGCAATCGCAGGAAATAGAGTGGCTATGGTTTCCCTTTATCCCTTATGGAAAGCTGACAATTATTCAAGGTGATCCGGGAGATGGAAAGACAACATTGGTGTTGAACATTGCAGCTAAACTGTCTAAGGGAGAAAGATTAGATGAAAATATGAATATTACAGAACCAGTCAATGTTATCTATCAGACTGCGGAAGATGGACTTGCAGATACCGTAAAGCCAAGACTGGAGTTGGCAGGAGCAGACTGTGAGAGAATAGCAGTTATTGATGAAAGCGAAAAATCACTTTCCATGATAGATGAAAGGTTGGAAGAAGCCATTGTTAAGATACAAGCAAAGTTATTGATTTTAGACCCGATACAGGCTTATTTAGGTGGTGGAATGGATATGAACCGGGCAAATGAAGCAAGGGATATGACAAAGAAGCTGGGAGCATTGGCAGAAAAGCATAAATGTGCAATCGTTCTTATCGGTCATATGAATAAAGCTGCCGGAAACAAAGCTGCTTACCGGGGCATGGGTTCCATTGATTTCTTTGCGGTAGCAAGAAGCGTATTGCTGGTGGGCAGAGTGGAAGGAGAACCGAATATCCGGGCTGTGGTGCAGATAAAAAATAATCTGGCAGCTTTCGGACATTCCAAAGCCTTTGAATTATCTGAGAATGGCTTTAAGTGGTTAGGAGATTATGAAATAACGGTGGATGAGGTTCTTGGCGGTATAGCACCAAAAGCAAATAAATTGGAGCAGGCAAAACAACTGCTCCGGGAACTGGCAGAAACATCAAATGCAGTGCAAAGCAATGAGATTTTTGAAATGGCAGATGAGCAGGGCATTTCAAAAAGAACATTGGAAAATGCTAAAAAAGAACTTGGTATCCGGGCAAAGAAAATCAACAATTCATGGTATTGGGAACTGGATAAGATTAAGCTGGATTTGGGCAAGAACGCAACAATGCAGACTATATAGAAATTGCGGAGTTGAACCTTGCAAGGTTGCAAAATCCATAGACATTGCGTTGTTGCGGTCTTGATAGCAAGAGGAAAGGATTGATGGATTGATATGAAAAATGTACAGATTCCGCAGGAACTTTTCATTGCACTTATGAAATATTTTCTGCTGGAGCAGGAGGAGTTGTTACCGGAAATACAGAAAGGTCTTGAAAAGAAACTGGATGCACTGGTAATGAGAGAACTGTATACTAAGTATAAAACTGCGCCAAGCGAAGAAGAACGGGAAAAGGCACGTCTGGAATATTTGGACAAACGTGGTGTGCCGGAAAGCTTCCGCTGGTAGTTTTGCTTAATCGTAAATGACGGGTGCGTGGCACGCTCCCGTTAGATATGGTTAAGGAGAAATGCGGTGGTAGTGATACAGTGGACGTTTGCGGACACTGGCTGCCGTAGGCAGATTAGCCCCCGGCAGGGCGCAAAACCTGACTTGTCAGGTTGCATTTTTGATGCCGCAGGTGTCAAAAGTGCTTTTGCGTTACTTTCGGCGAAAGTAACAAAGCCTGTGTGCCTGTCGGCACAAAATAGGACGGATAAAAAGAGAAAACGAAAGAGAGGTGTCAGCCTATTGGAGAGAACGATTAGCGGCATGATGGGGAAAGGTTCTGTTAATCATAATACACGAGCCTTTAGTACAAAAAATGTAGATAAGGAACGAAGTGAGTACAATGTGGAGTTTTGCAATACAGATATTAAAAAAGTGTATCACGTATTATTTGATGAAGCGAAAGAGCGTTACAATGCAAAGCAAAAACGGAGTGACAGGAAGATTGATAATTATTATGAGAAAATAAGACAAAGTAAGCAGGAGAAGTTATTTTATGAGGTTATATTTCAGATTGGCAATAAAGATGATATGAATGCAAAAAGTGAGGAAGGGAAGCTGGCAAGAGAAATTCTAATAGATTTTATGAAAGATTTTCAGAAAAGAAATCCCAATCTTTATGTGTTTTCGGCTCATCTGCATATGGATGAAGAAACACCACACATTCACATTGATTTTGTCCCTTTTATTCGTGGCAGTAAACGTGGTCTTGATACAAGGGTTTCGCTGAAAGGTGCATTAGCTGAGCAGGGATTTAAAGGCGGTACAAGAGGTGCTACGGAATGGAACCAGTGGATAGAAGCTGAAAAGCTGGAATTGTCAAAAGTTATGGAACGATATGGAGTACAGAGGAAGCAGTTAGGAACCCATAATAAGCATTTGTCTGTGCTGGATTTTGAAAAACAGGAGAGAACCAAAGAAGTTGCCAAACTGGATAAGCAGATTGAAAAATCCGAAACAGAACTTTTTCAGGTACAGCAGTTGGTAGATAACCGGCTAGATAGGGCAGAAGAACTGGCGAAAATGGGGGAACAGTTACAAGAGAAAAACGACAGACTGTTATGGGATAATTCTGAATTAGAAAAGGTAAATACTGAAGCAAGGTGGAGTAATGCACGATTAACAGAGGAAAATAAGCTGTTACAAACCGAAATAAATGATTTAGCCGGGGAAAAGGTAAAACTGCAATCCGGCAATAGGGAGTTGGAGGAGCAACAGCAGAAGCTTCAGGCAGAAATAGAAGCTATGGCAGGGTCTAAAGTTAAATTGGAACGAAATGTTAGAGCTTATGATGAGGAAGAACAATGGAGGTTGCCGGAATCGGGAGCATTTACAAGTGCAAAGTCTTATCGGGAAAATAGTGCAAAGCCACTGGTAACAAAGCTGAAAGAACTTGTAAAGAGCCTGACAATTAAATGTGTTAATCTTATGGAACAGGTGAAAAGATTGAAGGAGAAGGTAACACAGCAGACTTCGGATATTGAGTGGTACAAAGGAAAGCTAAGAGAGCAGGCTGGTGTTGTGGAACAGTTACAGGAAAAAGTAGTCGATTTAGAGCGTGTAAAGCGTTATGCCGGGGCTGAAAAGGTGCAGAGTATGATTGACAGCGTGAAAGAGATTGAAAGGCTGGAAAACGAGCAGAAACGGTTACAAAGAAACTATAACAGAGGAATGAGCAGATAGGAGATGGATTGATATGATGGATAATGAAAAGGTGTTGGAGAAACATATCATTGGAGAAAATGGAATAAGCTACACACTTGGAGAGGATGGTTTATACTATCCGGATTTGGAATTGCCGGAGGGAACGCACTATGAGATAGGAAAGTATGGATTAATGCGGTGTGAGTATTTGAAAAACCACCGCAGAGGGGAGTATATTAAGTTGCTGATGGAAGGAAAACTAAATGAACATCTACATGAGGTGGACGAAGAATGTTATGAGAGAGTGGAGCTTGTTATGGAACAGATGAAAGTTGGGGCAGGTATTACGGAAGAATTAAAAGCAAGTGATCAGATGAAGTGGGTTGGGCTTATGAATAATGTGAAAAGTGCTGCTGAGGAGATTGTTGCAAAAGAAATAATATATGTGTGAGGATGTGCGGAGAGGTATGCTCCGCATTTATTGAAATGTGGATGAATTTTAGTGTATTATATGATATAATTTTTTGATGTAAAAATAATGAATTGTGATTTTTGGAGGCAATAATGAATTACAGAAAAGCAGATATAAAAGATGTCAATCAGCTTGTAGAATTAAGAAAAAAACAACTTATTGATGAGGGATGTTATTCGGATAATAATATTGATGATGAATTAGAAAAATACTTTTCTTCTAGTATAATCAATGAAAATTTGATTGTTTGGATTGCAACAGAAGATGAAGATATTATTGGTACATGTGGAGTTTGCTTTTTTCAATATCCACCAAGTTTTTCTAATGTAACAGGTAAAATTGCTTATATTACAAATGTTTATACTAGAAATGAATATCGTAAACAAGGAATAGCAACAAAACTACTGGAGTTGATTATTGATGAGATTAAATATAAAGGTTGTAAATTTGTAAGACTACATGCATCTTCAGAAGGCAAAAAATTATATGAAAAAATAGGATTTGTTGAGGCTGAAGGTTTTATGAGTAAAAAATTATAATGCATTTTGACTTCAGGTAAATTTTGAATTTGAAAAGGAGTGTGTCTTCAAGTGGACTATGTTTTACAAAAGTTGGATATAAGCAATATAGATATGATTAAAGATTTCTATGTAGATATTTTTACAAATGAACCTTGGAATGATGATTGGAGCAATGAGAAACAATTGCATGAATATATTAAGGATTTAATAGGAAATTCTAATTCTTTGACATTGGCTTATTTTTTAGATTCAGAGGTAATTGGATTATGCATGGGACATATCAGGCATTGGTGTACAGGAACCGAATATTATATTGATGAGTTTTGTATTTCTCGAAATAAGCAAGGTATTGGAATTGGAACAAAATTTTTACAAGATGTGGAGAAATACATAATTAGTAAAGATATAACACGAATTTTTTTGCTGACAGAAAGAGATGTTCCTGCTTATCACTTTTATAAGAAAAATGAATTTGTGGAATTATCAGAGCATGTATCATTTACAAAAAAATTAGGTTATAATCAGTAAATTTCAAAGTCATATAGAAGCTGATATTTTAATGAAAGGGAATGTCATAAGTGCTTATTTATGAAGATAAATTGACTGCACAAGAATTTGTGCATTTAGCAGAAGCGGTAGGTTGGGGATGTCCTAACTTGAAGCAAAATGTAGGATTGGTAAGACTTCATATGAAATGATAAATATTGAAATTAAGGAGTTCAAAATGGTAATTGAAACAGAAAGACTAATATTAAGAGAATATACTCTTGAGGATTTTGATGCACTATTTGAAATAATGTCAGACCCAGAAACTATGCAACACTATCCTAAGCCTTTTGATGAGGAACGTACAAAAGGTTGGATTGAGTGGAATCTTCAAAATTACAAAGAATATGGATTTGGTTTATGGGCAGTTGTTCTGAAAGAAACAGGTGAATTCATAGGTGATTGTGGGATTACAATTCAAAACATTGATGGAGAGTTGCTTCCGGAAATAGGCTATCATATTCATAAGAAATATTGGAGAAGAGGATTTGGTAGTGAAGCAGCGAAGGCGGCTGGGGACTGGGCATTTGAAAATACGGAATATGATTGTTTGTATTCGTATATGAAATATACGAATGTGGGTTCATATTCTACAGCTATTGCAAGCGGAATGAAAAAAGTAAAAGAATATCCAGACGAAAAGAATAAAATTTCGTATGCATATGCAATAACACGTGAGGAGTGGAAGACACTTAAAAGCTAAAGCTGGTACAAAATATTAACAAGAAAAAATAATAGATTTTATTAAGTCTGTAATGAGAAAACAAACATATGGAGGTAATACCGATGGAAATTTGGACAGTATCATCTTGCAAATAATAATTATATTTTAGGAGGCATAGATGATAAAGGCATATTATATTGAGGGTTCGCCTTGTAGTGGAAAAACTACAATAGCAGAAATACTTTCGGAAAGATACGATTTGTATTATTTTAAAGTAGATGATTTCCTTGATAAATACACAAAGCTGGGAGCAACAAAGGGATATGGAATCTGAATGAAACAGGACAGCATAAAAGCTGAAGAAACATGGATGAGAGAACCATTGCTTTAGTGTAGAGAGGAACTTACATTTTATGAGGAGATATTTGAGTTTGTAATAGAGGATTTAAGACTGATAAAGAGAAAAGAGAGCATATTGTTTTTGGCTAAATGCTGAAGCCTAAAAAGAGTATTCCTGTTTCTGTGGTTAATAAAAAATAAAATACGAAAAAGAAAAAGGATAATCAGTAAGTAGAAAATGAAATAGTTTGAAGGGCATGACGGCGGTTATGCCCTTTTAAAATGTAGTGGAAATACAGATGTAATCATGGTAAAATATGAATACAAAGATAAAAACACAACGTGCATTACAATAATATGCATAGATCCGGTAGGTAGTCCGGACGTACTCTTCGGAGTATAAGTAGCCCTCCTCCTTGGTCGTCCATTCTTTGTTCAGTACAATTTTAAGGAGGAATTTGTCATGGACAAAGTATCGGGAACATTGACAGTATTTTTTGAGGAACCATTTTGGGTAGGCATATTTGAGAGAGTGCAAAATGGTAATCTTTCGGTATGTAAGGTTACATTTGGAGCCCAACCAAAAGCCTATGGAATTAAGGAATTTATTCTTAAAAATTACTATCAATTGCGGTTTAGTCCAGCTGTGGCAACTACTGTAAAAGAGAAGAAATGTAATCCAAAGAGGATGCAGCGAGCTGTTCAAAAACAATTGGACAATACTGGAATAGGTACAAAGTCGCAACAAGCTCTGAAATTACAGCAGGAGCAGTTGAAAACTGAGCGTAAGGATTTAAGTCGACAACGATTAGAGGTCGAGAAGCAAAGAAAGTTTAAACTGAAACAGCAAAAAAGGAAAGAGAAACATAAGGGCAGGTAACACCTGCCCGGAATTTCCCTGAAATTGAACATAATCATCATATGGTGTTAGTACCATGTGAAGTAATATGACAACGAGGTGAAGGTACAATGTTTGGAAATGTTGTGTATTATGACAAGAAAAAAATAGATGAATATAAATCAGTTATTAAAGGGCAGAAAAATCTGGAGGTTGAGGAGTATGAGGTTTCAAATGACAAAGGGGTTCAAATTGATTTGAAAGCGTTTGGAGCTGATTCTAAGGCAAATAAAACATATAAGGCAAAAGTTCAAGAGAGTTTGCTATACAACTGTGATGAATTTGAAAAAATGTTAGTTGGAAGAGATGATTTTTTTGACTTTACTCAATCATCAGACTATGATTTAACAACTATGAGTAGAGGCTATATTATCAAATTTGATGGATATGTAAAAGTGCCGCAGGAATTCGATTATACTCAGACAATAGATAAATTTAAACCAATGATAGTTGCTGCGATGGTAGATGATAGTATGGATAAATCAGAGCAAGCAGCATTAAAAGTATTTTTGGAAACTTCTGACACGAAAATTCCGGTGCTAATTGATTTAGATGAACAATTGATGTGTTCAAAGTTGATATCTAATAATATGCTGGTGAAATATGAAGAAATGGAAGAATATGAGGAATTAGAGGTTACTATTATCGCGAGAATTACTTCGAGTAATATGATAAGTTTAAAGAAAGCCTTTTATGATCCTTTAAAAGATTTTATGACTTTGAATCGAGTGATGAGAAGGAGTATGAATGGAAGAACAGAAGGATTAAATGAAATCTTTGCTGATAAAGATTATAGAACGATAGAAATATTGGCAATATATCAATAATAGAAGGTGAATTAATGGATAAATTAATTGTCAAAAAAATATATCAAGAGGTTTTTCTTCATATACAACATAGTAATATTGATTTGTTTTTATGTGGTGGAGCCAGCAGCAAGTCAAACATTTCTAATAGAGATCAACTTAGGAAAAGGCTTGAGAAAAATGATAAATTATCTATTTTTTATCCAGAAGATATGTTTATGGAGCTTCTAAGTAGAAAAAAATATGATTTATTTACTTTAGAGAATTTTTTGGCTGAAAATAGTGATTTAATTATGATAGTATGTGAAAGCCCAGGATCGTTCACTGAACTTGGTGCTTTTACAAGTAATAGAAAAACATTAGATAAATTAGTTGTACTAATTCAAAAGAAATATAAAAACGATAAGAGTTTTATTATGCAAGGACCTGTTCGATATATAGAGTCTTATAATAAAAATAATGTTATATATTTTAATAATGATATGGATGATATGGAAAAGGCAGTTAGAAGTTATTTGAGTTCTAAATATTGGTTTTATGGCAATAAAAAATATGCTAGAAAATATGGGAAATATACAAAAGAAATTGACTTGATATCAGGGCAATTTTATTTTATACTATTATTGTTGTATTTCTATAATCGTGTTGAAATTAAAGAGATGAATGAAGCGATTAAAGACATATATTTTGAGAGAAATTTTGATTCTAGTCGTTTTGAGGTGCTCTATACAGCTGCTCTAAAAAGATTGTATAAAGAGGGTATGCTTGTAAAAGAAGTCGAAAAAGGAGTATATTATTATAGACTGACACAAAAAGGTTATAATAATGTAAAGGATTTATTAAAAGATGTTAGGATAGATAATAGAGATAAAATAATAAACGGTATTAGATTAAAAATTATTACTGCTCAATATTGTTAGCACCACTATCTTAGAACGTTGCGGATACATATTTATGTAGAAGTTTATGGGAGATGGTTCGTCTTCCGGAGAATATTAACATGATCAGAGTTGGTCAAAACCATGGTGTCATTCCACGACAGTGAAATCCCACCATGGTTTTGACACAAAATATTTAAGGTAAGAAAGTGGTGTTAGCAATTTGAAAATATATAATAATAAAATGGTATTAGAATCATTAGGATTACCGATGTTTGAGGATATTGAAACATTGGCTGAAGCAACTAGATTAACTGAAAAATTGATATATTTTTTATCCAAAGAGGATGCGGAAGGACGCTATGTCTCTTTTAAGATCCTAAAAAAGGATGGAAATTATAGAGAAATCAATGCTCCCTGTATGGCATTAAAAACATTGCAGAGATGGGTATTGCAAAGTATATTATATAAAGTTAGAGTCTCGCAGTATAGCATTGGATTTGTAAAAAATGGGGAAGGATCTCCTTTGGTACAATGTGCAGAACGACATAAAAATAATTTGTATATACTAAAAATGGATTTAAAGGATTTTTTCACGTCTGTAAAAAAGGAAAAAGTTTTTAATCAGTTTTTACAATTGGGATATAATACATATGCCTCAAATTTGTTAACTAATATTTGTACATTAAATGGAAGTTTGCCGCAAGGAGCTGTAACATCCCCCTATTTGGCTAATTTAGTGTGCTACAAAATGGATGTTAGAATTGCAGGATATTGTAATAAGCGAGATATTACCTATACTAGATATGCAGATGATTTGATTTTTTCATGCGATAACCGAGATGTATTAAGAAATATTTATGGTATGATTAAAAAAATAGTTGAGGATGAGGGATTTTCTATCAATCAAAAAAAGACGCAATTTCTAACGCCTAAAGTACATAAAAAAATTATTGGAGTTACAGTAAATGATGGGATTGTAAAGGCTCCAAAGGAAATGAAAAAAATGGTTCGAGCAATGATACATTATCAGATAGTCAGTGGAGATTATTCAGGCAATGATAAGATTAGAGGATATATAGCATATATTGATTCGATAGAAAAGAATTACAGAAAAAAGATTATTAAATATATATCGAAATATTATAGCGATTCAATTACTTTGTTTCCTGATGCAGTTAAAAAATTTAATGAGAATAAGTTATTTAGTGAAATCGCAGATATGTCTTCAAAGGATGTTTCAGAGTTTGTTGACTATGAAGATGAAGCTGATTATATGCAGATGATAATATCAGAAAGAGAAGATTTTTTATTTAAACATGGTATTGATATATAGAGCGGAAGGGTTTTTTAAGATATATCTATTCATGGCTCTATTTTGGCTCTAATAATTTTGGATGAGCCAAATAAAATTGAAAAAATAGGATAATGTGATGACGAAACGCATAAATTTGGACTGGAAGATAGGGAGATTATGTTATCCGCACCGGAATTAGAGTAAATACCAAACACGGGAAGTTTCAAAATTAAGAGCTTTCCGTGTTTTTTGCTTGCAATTTCTGTATAATAAAGATAAGGTTATTGTTGGGAATAGAGGAATTGATAAGGAGCAGGTAGATGAAGCGGATAACTATAGATGAAATAGAAGAAAAGTACAGGATAGAGCGATATCAGGATCTTTATGACAAAATAGTGACGCTAATGGAGAATAATCAGTTAAAACCTGTTTATGTTGCTGGGAAAAATGGAAAAAAACCGACATTATATAAGGAATACTGGATAGTAGAAGAACAAGAAGATAATTCACAATATATAGATGAGTTATCGTATTTTTTTGTGCCAGATATGGAAACAACATATTATCTAAAACATATCAAACAATATAAGGAAGATAGAACATGGCTATTACTGTTAAATCAGTATCTCAAGACAAATCGTAATCATCTTAGCATTCCAAAATCTATGAATGAGCGAAGCTTTGAAATATGGCATCGTGAAAAGTTTTTAAAAGAAGAACAAGGCAAGAAAATCTTAAAAAGGTGTGGGATAGCTTTAGAGAGCTTAAATATTTACGAGACCACAGAACCCTTAGCATATTACACAGGGACGAAACAGATACCACAAAATATGTTAATTCTTGAAAATAAAGATACCTTTTATAGTATGAGAAAAAGTCTTATGTCGGGAAATAATATAATATTGGGAATGGAAATCGGAACCTTGATTTATGGTGCAGGAAAAGGAATAATTCGTTCTTTTCAGGATTTTTCATTGTGCGCAGAGCCATATATGCGAGATAACGGAAATCATATCTACTATTTTGGTGATATGGATTATGAGGGGATAAAAATCTATGAGAGTCTGGCTCGCGTATTTGAAAATGAATGTATGATAGAGCCATTTCAAAACGGCTATCTCAAGATGTTAGGAAAAGCAAAGCAGATAGGGGAAAAAGAACTCCCAGATATGAAAAAGGGTCAAAATACGAATATGGATGGTATCTTTCAGAAGTATTTTAAAGAACAGGACTATTTTGATATGCAACATATTTTAGCGCAAGGCAAGTATATTCCGCAAGAGATTTTATCTATAGAAGATTTGTAGTTACTGTTCACACAGCACTTAGCATTTACGGCTAAGTGCGTAAGAAAGAGTAGCTTAGTTAAGCAAAAATTCATTTGCGAAGCAAATTAAGGATGGATTTTTGTACGTTACTGGAACGGAGTGAACAGTAACGATTTGTAGTAAGGAAGGACGGAATAGTAAAGAGAAAGGCACGGATAGAAATGCAGTATGAGTTTTTAAAGCAATTTCCAAAAAGAATGAAGCATGTAGGAATGTACGGATTATTATTACAGAACAGTGCGCAAAAACAAATTTGGAAGCAATATGGTTTTTTGAAGCTAGATGAGCAGATTAATGTAATTTTTGCAGTAATGCTGTACATAATGGAACAATCCTTAAAGGAAGAAAAGTGCACCATGGATGATATAGGTGCTTTTTTGGATGATATTAATACGACATATTTATATAAAAACATGTCATATGACGATTGTAAGAAAATGGGAGATTTTATTATCAATGTAATTTTGTCAAATGAAGGAAAACCTATGTATTTTGATGGTTTTGATTTCGAGCAGAGAGCCTATAAGATTATGAATATCAGCTATATTGCAAATAAAGTCATCTATACAGAAACCGATATGAAGCGTACGTCTTATTATTTGACAGACGATGGATATAATCTATTGCTGTCGACACTTGAAATTGAGAATAATATGAAGCTTACCATACATGAGATGATATTTAAAATGCATCTGGAAAGGCAGAGTTATGATAAAGCCGTAGATGAGATAAAAAATGTATTCAATTTGCTTCGTATTCAATTGCAAAAGATTCAAGAGGCAATGCTTAGGGTCAGAAGAAATGCACTCAATTACTCTGTTGCGGATTATTCAGTTTTATTAGAAGAAAATATGGATACGATAGACGCAACAAAGCAAAAGTTTCAAAGCTATCGTGAAACAGTTAAAAAACGGGCAGGGGAATTGGAAGAACAAAATATCAATGTAAGTAAGCTGTCGAAGGAAGATGAGGATAAGCTGAATAATTTGAGAATCATTGAAAATTATTTGAATCGTGGAATTGATGAACATCAGAAAATATTGAATTCTCATTTTGATTTGAAAATATTATATGAAAAAGAGCTGGAGCTTCTAGCGCAGATGTCATTAATTCAACGTTTTTCGCTAAGAACAGAATTGTATGATGAGGTATTGAAAAATGCATCTGTATTAGAAAATATGGATACCTTTTTTAGACCGCTATTTTATCAGGAACCAGAGAAAATATATAATATAAACAAATGTATGGAATTACAACGGCCTATCCGTAAGAAAAAGGTAGAGGAAGAACAGGAAATTCTTGATTTTGATGAAGATGAATGGCAGGAAGAGCTGATAAGGAAACAGAAAGAGAAGCTAATAAAATACGAGAAAAGTCTGGAAGTAATCCTAGATATAGCTATAGAGAAAGAAATGATTACCTTACAGGAAATTAAGGAATTATATGAACGGAAGGAACAAAAGGAACTTTCTAAACTAATTCCAAGTATTGATATTTTTAAGGAAATTATGGTTGAGTTGATTAAGAGCAAAGAAATAAATATTCCAGTATTGCAAAAAGAGAAGAGTGAATATATTACAGAGCAAGCGTATGACTTTCAGCTAAATGAGATGCTGTTAAAGCTGATAGAGCAGGATGAGAAAAAACAAAAAATTACAAAAATATATATTGCAAGAACAGAAAAGCAGCAGGTAGTTGAGTTTTCTCACATATTGGATGAGAAAGGAAATGAGAAAACCATACGCTGTTCTAATGTACAGATTATGGTTGACATGTAACTGTGAAGGTACTGAATGGTTATGAAAATGTGCAGAAAAGAGGATAAACATGGCATATGAAATGGGAGAAATCAGGCTTAGCCAGCAAATATTTTACTATTTGTTAGAGCATCATGAATTAAGAGAAGAGGATGAGCAGAGGCTATATCGTGCATATACAGAAGAGGAAGCCGTGCAGAATTTGGTGAAATCACAGGCAGAGGAAGCGGTCAGTACGGTGGAACGATATGGAAATGTCATTTATCTGATTCCGAAGGAAGAGAATGTCTTTTTGGGATTTTCTAAGGCAAAATTAAAAGAAGTATTGTGTAAATCAACAGGGACAGATAAGGATTTCTATTTGTCTCAATTTGTAATACTTACTTTATTGGTAGAGTTGTATGATGGACAAGGTAGTAGCAGTCGTTCTAGAGATTTTATTAAGATTGGCGAGTTACAAAATACGTTGTCAGAACGCTTAAAGGAGGGGGTTGAAAACACCTCAGAAGAGGAAGAAGAGCAGAAGGGAATCGCGTTTCGTAATATGCAGGAAGCGTATGAAGCTCTTCGTTCTGATGACAAAGGATCAAAGGCAAAAACGACAAAAGAAGGTTTTTTACATGCCATTTTTATGTTTTTGGAAAAACAGGGACTCATTGATTATATTGAACAGGATGAAATGATTAAGACAACAAAGAAGCTGGATAATCTAATGGATTGGAATATTTTAAACCAAAACAATTATCAAAGAATCAGAAAGGTATTAAACAATGAGTAAGATAAATGCAATTCGATTGATTAATTTAAATTATAACAATAATGCCATTCGTATTAGTGATGAGACTTTTCAGCTGGGTGGACAAAGTACTCTACTTTCATTGCGAAATGGTGGTGGAAAGTCGGTATTGGTACAGATGATATCAGCACCGTTTGTACATAAGCAGTATCGTAAGACAAAGGACAGACCTTTTGAAAGTTATTTTACCACAGCAAAACCAACCTTCATTATGGTGGAGTGGGCTTTAGATCATGGTGCAGGATATTGTCTGACGGGAATGATGGTAAGAAGAAGTCAAGGAACAGAAGAACAGAGTGCGGAACCGTTGGAAATAGTTAATTTTATTGCAGAATACACGAACCGTTGCGAATATGATATTTTTCATATGCCGGTGGTAGAGAAAAACAAAAAAGAGATTGTATTGAAGAGCTTTCAGACATGTAAACAGTTGTTTGAGACCTATAAAAAGGAAAAAAATAAAAAGTTCTTTTATTATGATATGAATAATTATGCCCAATCAAGACAGTATTTTGATAAGCTGACGGAGTATCAGATTTATTATAAAGAGTGGGAAAATATTATACGAAAAGTTAATTTGAAAGAATCTGGTTTGTCGGAATTATTTTCAGATTGTAAAAACGAAAAAGAACTCTTGGAAAAATGGTTTTTGGAAACGATACAAAGCAAGTTGAATCGTGAACAAGATAGAATGAAAGAGTTTCAGACAATTATTGATAAGTACGTTAGAATGTATAAGGATAACAAATCCAAGATAGAGCGACGAGACACCATTTTACGATTCAAGGAAGATATGCAGGAGATTGAGGAAAGAGCCATTGCATATCAGCAGTCAGAAAAAGAAGTGGAAACGGCTAAGAATAAAATAGCTTGCTTTATTAAGGAATTGTATCGTTTGGAGGAGCTGATAGAGCAAAGTAGACAAGAGTTGGATGGGAAAATACAGACCTGTGATACAGAGCTTGCCCGTATTACCTATGAGAAGCTGTCTATGGAGATTCATCAGATGGCTGATGAGTTGAGCTATAAAATTAGTAATCGCGATATGATTCAAATAGAAATGGACCAATTGGATGAAGAAATACATAAAATAAAGCATATGATTCATCTGTTTGAATGTGCAAAGCAGCAAGAGACAGTGGATGAATACCAAAAAGACAGTGATTTGTTAACACAAAGAATTGATGTATATCGTCAGGATGAGAAAGAATTAGAGCCGGAGAGAGCACGTTTAGGTGGTTTCTTAAGAAGGTATTTTATGCAAAGCTTGACGGAAGTAAATGAGGTCGCAGAAGAGCTTGGTTCAGAACATAGTAAGATAGAGCAACAAAAGGAAGAACAGAAGCAAAAGGAAGAAGAGTACCAGAAGCAAATAGAAGAATTGATAGTCAGGATTGCGGAATGTGATACCAGAATTAAGGTATTTGACGAGGTAGAGGACCGATTTAATCGTAATTTTCAAGAAAATTTTGCCAGAAATATAGTAGGTGATTATGAGTCAGGAATGCTTGAGATTAAGAAGGAAGAATATGAAAAGCAGCAGACGGAGCTTGTAAGAGCTTGCAATCAGCATATTAGACAACAAAATGAAAATGATACAAGGAAGAAGAGCTGCGAGCGTAAGAAGGAAGATTTGCAAGACGAAAAAAGGAATCAGGAATATCATTTACGAAAGCTGCAGGAGCAGGCGCAAGATTATGAGAAACAGATAACAGAACGCCAAACGATTATGAGATATCTTGATGTGGATGATGCGAAGCTGTGGAATTTAGATAAACTGATAGAAGCTGTTGATAAAAAGCTTGCAGATATTGATAGAAATCGAAGCATCTTGGAGAAGCAGGAGGATGAACTGCAAAAAGAATGGAAAAGACTTACTTCCGGTGAAATACTAGAGCTTCCGCAGGATTTTAAGGAAATGCTGGCAGATTTAGAGCTCCATCCTGTATACGGAATGAACTGGATAGAAAAAAATGGTTATAGTGCACAGGAAAATATTGAGTTGGTGCGCAAACAGCCATTTATTCCTTATTCTTTAATTCTTCCACGGGCAGAAATGAAAAAGCTTGCGGCTTGTAAAAATGAGATTTATACATCTTTTCCAATTCCGATTATTCCAAGGGAAGATTTAGATAAGGCATTAGTAGAAGAACAAGGAAGCATCCTTGATTTACAGGGTATTAGCTTTTATCTATGGTTTAATGAAAAGTTGTTAGATGAGGAAGCGTTAAGAGTACTGATTACACAAAAGGAAGTGGAAATAAAGAAAAAGCAGGAACAGCTTCAGAATTGTAAGAATAATTATCAGGAATATCTAGATAAGAAAACGATATTAAAAAAGCAATCTCTAACCAAGGATAAGGTAGAGGAAAATCGAACACAGCAGGAAGAAGCGGTAGCGGCTATACATGAAATGGAAGAGAATATTATTGCCGTTAGTGAAGAAATTAAAGAATTGACTCAGAAGACAGAAGAGTTGATTCAGTTGATATTAGTTGAAAAGCAAAAAATAGAAGAATACAAGCGAAGAGAAATAGAATTTGAGAAGTTTTGTGAGCAGTATAAGGCTTATCAGAAGGATATACAGGATAAAACATATCGCTCAGCGGACAAAATACGTTTTGAAGAAAGAAAACAGATGGCAGTTTCTTTACTGGAGAAGCTAGAAGAGGCTGCAAGAACCTTAGAAAGAAAGCGTAGTCAGACACAGGAAAAAGTAACGGGATTACAAAATAAGCTGATAAAGTATGAAGACTATGAGCCCGTAGATTCTTTAGAGGAGCATAAACGCCCGGAAGAAGCAGAGGCGCGATATGAGGCAATTACGACAAAGATGTCAGTTCAGCTTCAGGACTTAGAAACACAATATGATAAAACGAGAAAAAATCTGAATAAAGCCAAGGAGCAATTAAATAGATTGCAGGAACGTTATGGTTTGAAAGATGAAGAATGGGCAGACGTAGTATTTCAAGAGGAAGAGCAACGTCGGCAGGAAATCGTGTTAGAGGACAAACAGAAAAAAAGAAAGGTTAAAGAGAATCTTTGGAATGAAGAGGAGAAACAGATTGCTGTTTTATCAAGTAAAATTGTGGATAAAAGAAAAGGGATTCAAGAACAATGTGGATATGAAGAGCCTTTGGAAAAAGAAGAAATTCATACTTTGGATTTTGAGGCAAAACGTAATCAGCTTATCTATCAAAAGGGTGAATTAGAGAAAGACAGAAAAAAGGTAGAAGCAAAGTGGCAAAGCCTTGATGTCAATCTAAGTGCTTTTGCAGAATATATGGATTTTCAGATGGAATATAGCATTGACTGGGAAGAAGATTTCATGCAAATGGATGCAAAAAGTTTACGAGATTTTGCTGGAATTATGAGAAGAGATTATCGTAATGAAACAGAACAACAAAAGCACAAAAAAGATAAGCTGGAGACACAACTGAATATTTTGGTGCGTAAGGAGATGTATCAGGAGGATTACTATAAAAAGCCGTTAGAGGCAATGCTGTCTGTTACGGAACAGGCGGTATTAGTGCTGTCACAGCTTCACACAACGATACAGTCCTACGATAGCCAGATAGAAAAGCTTGCTGTGGATATTGCCATGGTGGAAAAGGAGAAAGCAAAGATTGAAAGTCTGTTAGAGGATTATGTTAAGGATGTACATAATCATATGGCAAAGATTGATAATAATTCGACAATTACCATTCGCGAACGACAGATTAAAATGCTTCGTGTACAGATACCGCATTGGGAAGAGAATGAAGGTCTATATCGTCAGAGATTGCAGGATTTCATGAGTGACCTTACACAGACAGGAATTGCAATTTATGAGCAAAACGAAAATGCATCGGATTATTTTGGAACAAGGATTACTACAAAGAATTTATACGACACGGTTGTCGGAATTGGAAATGTTCAGATTAAGTTATATAAAATCGAGGAACAACGAGAATACCCTATTACCTGGGCAGAAGTAGCAAAGAATTCAGGCGGAGAAGGTTTTTTGTCTGCGTTTGTTATTTTGTCAAGTCTGTTGCATTATATGAGAAGAGATGATACGGATATTTTTGCTGATAAGAATGAAGGTAAAGTACTGATTATGGATAATCCTTTTGCTCAGACCAATGCAGCACATCTGTTAAAGCCACTTATGGATATGGCTAAAAAGACAAATACGCAGCTAATTTGCTTATCAGGTCTAGGAGGAGATTCCATTTACAGCAGATTTGATAATATATATGTATTAAATCTTGTAGCAGCCAGTCTTCGAGGTGGTATGCAATATCTTAGGGGGGAGCACACTAGAGGCGCAGAAGAGGAGATTATGGTGTCTTCGCAAATTGAAATTATAGAACAGCAAAGTTTATTGTTTTGATAGAATGATAAGGACAAGCATCAGAGTACATACATTTCACAAAGCAGTTGTGAAATGTTGAATAATAAAAATAGTAATATTATCTATATCATTTTATGTTAACAGGTGGTATAATGAGATAGTAACTATAAAAGCACTAAATAGTTATATAAAATAAATGTAAACGAGTAATTATTAAGTCATTACTAATTACAAAAAGGATTACAAAAGAGGGGGGTATTAGTATGTTAACATTTATTTTGGGTTTAGTTATTTTATTTGTAGGTGCTGCTTTATATGGCAAGTTCTGTGAAAAGGTTTTTGGACCGGATGACAGAAAGACACCTGCATACACCAAGGAGGATGGTGTAGATTATGTTCCTATGAAGGGATGGAAAAATGGTTTGATTAACCTGTTAAATATTGCAGGTACCGGACCAATTTTTGGACCAATTCAGGGTATTCTCTTTGGACCGATTGCATTTATTACCATTCCAATTGGAAACGTAATTGGTGGAGCAATGCATGACTATTTTTCTGGAATGATTTGTTTGCGTGATGGTGGTACACAGATGCCAGAGATGGTTCGCCGTTATAGTAATAAGGGTGTATTCAGAGTGTATCAGGTATTTGTTTGCTTGTTGTTATTATTAGTTGGTGCAGTATTTATTTATACACCTGGTGATATTGCAGCAACACAGGTATTTGGCTTTGATGGTAAGGCAACATCTGTTTCAACATGGGTTATTTATGGAAGCATTTTTGCGTACTACTTAATTGCAACTGTATTCCCGATTGATAAAATTATTGGTCGTGTTTATCCAATATTTGGAGGAATTTTATTATTCTCCGCAGTTGGTGTTTTTATAGGATTATTTGCAAAGGGATATCCATTAATCAATCTTTGGGATGATTGGAGTGCACCTGCAATGCAGGCATATACTTTGGCAGCAGATGGTACTTCCGTTCCTTTTAGCTATGGTGATTATTTTACTGCTCAGAAGTTCATTCCTACATTCTTTATTACAGTAGCTTGTGGTATTTTATCAGGTTTCCACTCTACACAGACAGCAATTATCTCACGTACTATGAAGTCAGAACGTCAGGGTAGAATGACATTCTACAATATGATGATTTTAGAAGGATTCATTGCTATGGTTTGGGCAGCGGCAGCTATGGGTGTTTATAACCTTGGATTGCGTGAAGCAATTGCTTCTGGTGCGACAGGTGCGGTAGGTGCTATCTGTAAGGATATTTTAGGACCTGTTGGTGGTATTATCGCATTGGTTGGTATTATTGTTCTTCCTATTACTTCAGGTGATACTGCATTAAGAGGACTTCGCTTGACTATTGCAGAATCATTTAAAATTGATCAGAGTACAAATAAGAAGAGAATGGGCTTATCCATTGTAATCTTTGTTTTTGTTGCTGCAATCTTAGTATTCGCAAAGATGAATGCGAATGGATTTAATATCTTATGGCGTTACTTTGCATGGTCTAATCAGACATTATCCTTATTTGCATTCCTTGCTATTTCTATCTGGATGTTTGAAAATGGTAAGAGTAAATTTGTATGGATTCCGTTGATTCCAGGTGCATTTTACACTTTTGTAACAACAGCATATCTGTTAAATGCAAAGATTGGATTTGGACTTCCATGGACAGTTGCTTACATAATTGCAGCTATCTTATGCGTAGCCTATGCCGGAGTGATTCTTTGGTATGGCAATAAGAGAAAAAAATCCTGTTAAAGTGAAGTGATAAAATAGAACGGAAAGGGTCATATCAAGGTGGTATGGCTCTTTTTTTGTTCGTCAGCACGCACTGTTTTGTACATTATTATTTGTTTTGTTGCAAATTGCATACTCTTTATTGCTGTTTCGAACAAAGTGTTGTACAATGATATGCAAAAGGGTTACATAATTACACAATATGGAGGAGAGTATGGCAAAAACAACACAAGATATTATTAAGTTTATCCAAGAGCAGGATATTAAAATGGTAGATTTTAAGATTGTTGATATCAATGGTCAGTTTCGACATTCCAAGA
>JAXJRB010000044.1:0-3739 GCA_036310845.1 Lachnospiraceae bacterium
GATTAATGGTACGATAAAACATTTCTGCTTTCTTTTCTATGATATTCAGAAAATCCTGATTCATTTCAAAAGCTACATGCTCCTCTACATAAGCGCTAAGTCCAGCACTTGGGATTCCACCTAGAGTTTCCCAGGCTTTTGTTAGGGTAAGCTCTGCCTCTTTTTCCCCATAGGTAGTTGCCACTACCACAGGCATCATATAAATTTGACTAATCTTTTCTTTATCTCCATAAAGCCAGCAAGCATCAAGAAACTGCTGCATATAGCCACCAATTCCAAACCATTCTAATGAAGACGCTAAAATAATACCATCTGCTTGCTTTAACGTAGCCGGCAATGTAGCGATGGTATTCTTCTCCTCATAAAAATTATATCGATGCACTTCAACTCGTAGCTCTTCTAGCACCGTTTGCAATTTGGAAATAACGTATAATGTAGCATCCTCTATTAAGCCTCTGCCACCGTAGTAAATATTAACCTTCACGACTTCCTCCTATTTCTATCTTCTATATTATAGAAACTGATTTTACATACTTTTAGTGTAATCTAATTTTTACTAAGGTGCAAGGGTTTCTTTTTTGAAGTTTGTGTCAAGTAATCATTGGCACTTTTCCATTTTTCTTTATGACCAACATATTTTCTTGTAAAATCGCAATCATATTGATGGCAATTTCATGCGTAGTCCTCTTGGCTGCCTTTTAGCTGTCGAAAAATTCCTGTCAAGAGCGAAGCCACATGTGGTACAAAGCACTCTTGACAGGAACTTTCCGACAGCTTTTCTGTAATCAAGAGGACTAAGCCTTACCTTGTACTTTCGCACATCTTTTCAACTGTTAAACGCTCTCATAAATGCCTTTGTTGATGCACTTTGCATTGCATCCAATAACGGCATATGCATTCTGATCCTATCTGCATATGGATTACCTTTTCCGTCCTTTTTCGGTGCTTTTGCAGCACTCAGGATTTCTATTACTTCCCGCATTTGTAGTGTAAATATCAGTCCGTCAGTATAGCGTTCAATTGTATTTACTAATTCCTTATTTTCTTTTCTGTAAAGTACTTTTGCAAGATTATTTGCACCTGCTTTTGACCATCTCATTCTCCTGTGTTTCATCCGCATTGTTATTACGGTGCAGTTCTGGCTCTCCTGCACTCCCATATGCTTGTATATAAGCCCTTCCGATGGCTCCGGTATCTTAACACCCTGCTTGTCATAAGGCAGTAATCCATCCTTATTATTTTCCAGATATTTTAACAGCTCTCTGGCATATTTACTTTCCTTATTCTCTTCATCCGGGCTTTCCACACTGGTTGCATATGTTTGTATATACTCCAGCATTTCCTCGATTTTTTCCTCCTCCAGCAGACTACGTATTTCTTTCTGTGCTTTCTTATTTTTTATCTTTCGAAGAATTTCCTGATATATATGATATCGGTCTAATTGAAAGATAGCATCTGAATCATAAGGCTCTTTAATCCAACTGCCTCCATCCCCATTTAATATTCTCTGACCAATCTCATCCACATCGTATTTCTGACGGATACATGCCTCACGTTTTTCATGAAAGGTGTTACTGTCTTCCATTCCGGCAAGCATGATTTTTCCTACAAGTGTGCTGCGGTTTTCCTTTTCTTTCTCTGCATCCCATCCTTCATACATGGTAAATACTTTCATTTCCTGTTTTTTCATTCTTTTATGATGTTCATCCTGCATGTGGAGCCATACACCGTCCATCTCCTCAAAAAGTACAGGTATGGTTTTAGAGCCCTTTGCCTGGTCTGCATTCATCTGGTGAACTGCATGCATTTCTTCCTCGTCAATTCTTTCACCCAGACGCTGTACAAGATTCCATACCCCTTGTGCACTGATGGATTGACCACAGGTTTCATTAATAATATCGGATGTAACACGATATGGGGATTCTGTAATTGTCAACGCTATCTTTTCAGCAAGATTCGTTGAAATCAGGCCAATCTTATCCATCTGCATAGCCTGATCCAGCAGATAGATATATTCCACCTGACCTTCCACGTTTTCTGTCCTATAGACTCTCCTTGAGTAAGATACCTCACCATATACTGTTTTTATACTGGTACCTCTGGTTCCTTTATCTCTGTAAGCTTTTTTATCTCGGCCTTCTGCAAGCTCCTTATCATAGGATTCCAACATAATCTGTGTAATTTCTCTTGCCAGTTCACAGACATATGCAAATATTTTTTTCTCTAACTCCTTGAAAGATATAAGATTCTCATTTAAAATAGTACTCATCATACAGTCTCCTTTACGTATTTTTCTTAGCAGTTAATATCATAAAGAAAAACTGTATGTTTGGGAAGAGGTATTTTTACTTCTTCCTATTTTTTTGCCCATAAAAATTATACACTAACTTCATGTTTCAATCATATATTTTCCTAATAAAATAAAGTTTTATCATCATATAGCAATTTCTTATTTGTTTTTCGTTTCTAAAAAGGCTGAAAAAAGGGATTCTCTTGTTGTAACAGGTATCCTTTGTATGATATAATTTTCTTAGTAAAATGTGATATGTGTAAGGTCTAAATGTTAGGTAAAATTGTAGAAGTTTACACATAAATAAAGGAGGTAGATTACCATGAGAAAGTTAGTTTATTTAATTATTATGTCACTATTGTTAACTCTTGTACCCGTAGACTCTGCAGAAGCAGCAACTAAGGTTTCAGGACCTACGGTAACTCCAGTATATGATAAGAAACTCGATGACTTTAAGTATAAATTTACCCACCCTAACAAAAATGCTGTAATTTATTATAGAGGCGTAGATGCTAAAAAGTGGAAACGTGCTAAAAACGGTCAAACTTTGAAGTTAGGTTATTTTGAGCAACAAGATGGTATTTATGTTTATGCTAAAGTTGGTAGAACAAAAAGCAAAGCTCGTTTGGTCTACCCTAGAGTATTAGATAAAAGAGCTGCCGAAGCAAAAGCTAAGAAAGACTTGAGCAAAATAATAAGTAAAGATGACAATAAAGATATGAAATTCATGAAGTTACTTGTATTTTTCAAAGAGAATTATGATTATAGTCTTGATTATGCTTATACAAGTAAACGTGATGTGTCTGAAACCAAAACCGTATTTAGAAAAAGAGGTGAGTGTGAAGCGTTGGCTAACGCTTTTACTCTTTATTGCAAAGTTTTAGGCATTAAAGCTGAGACTGTTACTGATAGCATTGTAGATTATAAATACCGTAATAATCATGCATGGAACCACGTATATTTAGATAAATATCCTATTTTAGTGGACCCAACATCTTTTTGCTATGGGGGGGATTGCTCTTATCTTTATGATTATTACGAACTAGATTATAATACCTATTTAAAGTCTAAATATCAATTTACGAAGACTAAGGCTGCAGCATGCGAATATATCTTTCAAGGAAAGTTAAGAAGAGGTGGATTAATATTTGAAGAGCTAGTTTGGGGAGAAACTTCGGATGTTAGATTTGAGCATAATAAAGTAACTTTTCATTTTTATGATACGTCAGGTGTAGATAGTGGCTGTGCCGATGAACCTGAGGATTTAACTATAACATATACGTATTATCCATCTACGGGATATTGGTATACAAAATTTGTAGATAATGCTACAGGTGAAGTTACTAGAGATGACAAGGCGGCAGTAGATGCTTGGTATGCTGCACACCCTGAAGTAGAAAGAAATTAAAATTTAATTTTAAAAATTATTTTATTTCACACATATATAAA
>JAXJRB010000045.1:0-1601 GCA_036310845.1 Lachnospiraceae bacterium
ATATTGAAAAAACCACTTGGGTTCCTTAATGTATTAACGACCAAGAAAACACAAAAGGAGATTCCACAAGTGGCTTCAGTTAATACATTATTCAAAAATATCCTTAATGTCAAGAATACAGTTGTAGAAAATTGCAATCTTTACTCTGATGAGGATGGTGTTAAGCATATCCGTATCAATGCAAGACCAAATAAGTGGCATCAAAATGATTGCCCCTTCTGTCATAAACCGTGCCCTGCTTATGATAAACATTCCAGCCGTCCAACTGTCTGGAGAGGTCTCGACTGGGGAGGTGTTCTGGTCGAAATTGAATATCAAAACCACCGGATCATCTGTCCTGAACATGGAGTGTATGTTGCAGAAGTTCCATGGGCTTATCCGGGCAGTAGATTTACAAAAGATTTTGACCTTACCGTTGCATGGCTTGCATCATATCTGCCTCGAAGTACCGTCTCATATTTTATGAGAGTCGACTGGGAGACTGTTGGCAGGTGTGTTAACCGTGCGCTTAATGATATTGAGCCGGAACGTTCCAGAAGGCTTAATAACCTCGTAAACATCGGCATTGATGAAACCAGCTATAAGAAGGGGCATAAATATATTACTGTCATCGTCAACCATGATACTAACACTGTTGTATGGGCTTCAGAAGGTCACGGTAAATCGGTTCTTCAAAAGTTCTATCGACAACTTACTAAAGAGCAGTTGGCATCCATTAAGGTAGTGACCGGTGATGGTGCTAAATGGATTACGGAGTGTGTGAACAACTACACTCCTGATTGTGCACGTTGTGTTGATTCCTTTCACGTAGTCGAGTGGGCTATGGCTGCTCTCGATGAAGTTAGGCGTGATGTCTGGCATGATGCCTATGATGAATATAAACAACTCAAGAAAGCCAATCCACGCACTAAGGGAAGACCTAAAGCTGAAGACAAATCGATTGCCATAGTCAATGCTGCAAAAGCCAAAGCAGAAGAAATAAAAGGTTCCGCATATGCTCTTGGAAAAGCTCCGGAGCATCTTACCCAGAAGCAACAGGTACGAATTAACATGATTGCTTCCTCAAACAGGCAGTTGTATCGGGCATATCTGCTCAAAGAGCAACTGCGATTACTTCTAAAAACAACCGATGTTGACATTGCAGAAGAAGAATTAAAGCACTGGCTTTGGAAGGCAAGCCACAGTCGAATACCGGCCTTCAAAGAACTATACCAAAAGATTAAACGCCACAAGGAACATATTTTAAATACAATTCGATATGGCATGAGCAATGCCCGAATCGAAGCAACTAACAATAAGATTAAGTTGATAATCAGGAAGGCATATGGCTTTCGTAATATTCAGAATATGCTTGATATGGTATATCTTGTATGCTCAGATATACGCATTCCACTTCCTAACAGAAAGTTAAATGTCGCTTAATCCGGGAAAACACTGGGGTTGGTGGTGTTTTTAACCCACCATTACCCTAGAAGAGCCGGTTTTTAACGTATTTTTCAATGTCAAATTCATTCTTTTTGTCATAATCGGATAACAGCGGGTACTGCTTATGCTTCGTTATATCAAACTTATCTGAGAAAAATGGTCTCACACCTCTAAGC
>JAXJRB010000046.1:0-21905 GCA_036310845.1 Lachnospiraceae bacterium
GCGCATAATACTTAATTATGCCGATGTGGCTCAATTGGCAGAGCAGCTGATTTGTAATCAGCAGGTTATCGGTTCGAGTCCGATCATCGGCTTTACCTTGAAAAGGTATGACTTAAGAGGTATTTGGACCTTTAGCTCAGTTGGTTAGAGCAACCGGCTCATAACCGGTCGGTCCCGGGTTCGAGTCCCCGAAGGTCCACTTCAAATCAATATTTTAATATGGCCTAGTGGCTCAGTTGGTTAGAGCGCCGCCCTGTCACGGCGGAGGTCGAGGGTTCGAGTCCCTTCTGGGTCGTTTGTAAATTAAATATTTACATTTTTGTTCATGGGATCTTAGCTCAGCTGGGAGAGCATCTGCCTTACAAGCAGAGGGTCACAGGTTCGAGCCCTGTAGGTCCCATTCCACGGAAGTGGAAACCTATTTATTATGCCGGCGTGGCGGAACTGGCAGACGCACAGGACTTAAAATCCTGCGGGACTTATACTCCCGTACCGGTTCGATTCCGGTTGCCGGCATTTAATAAATAAAAAAATATAGAAATGTGTGCTTAGCTCAGCTGGATAGAGCGTTTGGCTACGGACCAAAAGGTCGGGGGTTCGAATCCTCTAGCGCACGTTAAAAGGACTAGAAATATCTAGTTCTTTTTTTGTGTAATACGAAATTGTTGTTACGTAGTGGTGGTTAAACAAGAATTTCTATCGAAATTTTTGTAAATGTGCATGCCAACGTAAGGACTATTTTTTTTCGCATATTTTCTTCAAGAAGAATCATAACAGCAGTAGCCGTTTTGTTGATATCAGATAAAATGCAAGAAGTATGCACTATGTAATTTTTTTACATGGATTATACAAAAGCATGATAGATATTTTTACATAAGAAGATTAATATTTTCTTATAACATAAGAATGTGTGATATAAAGTAAAGAGAAGAGGAGATAATATGAGAAGATTTAATCACAAAGTAACAGCAGCTATTATGTCTGCAATTTTGATGTCGACCGCATTAATGGGATGCGGACAGAAAGCAGAAAATTTAGCAAAAAGTGAAAATATAAAAGTAGAAAATAAAGTTTACGCAGTTAATGATACCGCAATTGCAAATACTATAAATAAGAATGTGCCTAAATATATCTTTTTGTTTATTGGAGATGGTATGAGTTATCCGCAGGTACAGTCAGCAGCATATTATTTGGGAACTATGGGAAATGATGGAGGAGTACAAACAGAAAAGCTTTCATTTATGAATTTTCCGGTAAGTGGTTCTGCGCAGACCTTTGATAGTACATCATTCTGTCCAGATTCAGCATCAACAGCAACATCGATTTCAACAGGAAATAAGACTTATAGTGGTGTTATAAATATGGATACCAGTAAAACGGTAGCGTATGAGACTATTACTGAGAAGCTGAAAGAACAGTTAGGTTATAAGATTGGTGTTTTGACAAGTGTTAATTTAAATCATGCTACGCCAGCAGCATTCTATGCACATCAGGCATCTAGAAGTAATTATTATGAAATTGGGCAGGAATTGATTGCAAGTGGATTTGATTATTTTGCAGGTGGCGGTCTTTTGACTCCAACAGGAAAGAATAAAGATTTACCAGATCTCTATGAGGTGGCTCAAAAAGCAGGATACACAGTAACAACAACACAGAGTGAAATAGAAGGCGTTTCGAAGGAAACAGGTAAGGTGATTGCGATTGATGAAAATCTAGCAGATAGTGATTCTATGGCTTATGCAATGGATTTACAAGAAGGACAGTGGGAATTGGCTGATTATGTGGAAAAAGGAATTGAAGTTCTTGATAATGATAATGGCTTTTTCATGATGGTTGAAGGTGGAAAGATTGACTGGGCATGTCATGCTAATGATGCAGCGGCATCTATTAATGATACTTTGGCACTTGATGAGGCTGTTCAGGTTGCATATAAATTCTATCAGGAAAATCCTGAAGATACTTTGATTTTAGTGACAGGAGACCATGAAACTGGTGGTTTGACAATTGGTTTTGCTGGAACAAATTATGATACATATTTGAAGAATCTTGATAATCAGAAAATTTCGTTTGCGAAGTTTGATTCAGATTATGTGGAAGGTTACAAAGAAAATAAGACACCTTTTTCACAGGTATTAGTAGATATAAAAAATAATTTTGGACTTATGACATCAGATGATGTAGAAGCTGAAGCAAATCCAACACTTGTTTTAACAGACTATGAAATAGAAAAGCTTAGAACTGCGTATGAGAGAACTTTAGAGGTTGGCCCATCAAGTCAGAAAAAAATGTTACAGGAAGAATATGTGTTATATGGAACATACGAGCCTCTTTCAGTAACAATTACACATATTTTAAATAATAAGTCTGGTATTGCATTTACTTCATATTCTCATACTGGATTACCTGTACCAGTATTTGCAATTGGTAATGGTTCAAGTCTTTTTGAAGGATATTATGATAATACAGATATTTTTAAGAAGTTATCAAAATTAACAGGTGTAAAGTAAAAGAGTATTTTTTTGAAAAAGTGAAGTAGAATGTTTGTAATATGTTCGTGCACGATAAAAAGGAGAATGTAGATGAAGCAAGTATATATAAAATATATATTACCGCATCTGCCTTCCTTGATATGTAGTATATTGTTATGCATCCTCATGGCCCTACCAACGGGCTATGAGGATGCTGTTATTTATCAGGGAGCAGAGAGATGCAAAGCAGAGGTGGTAAAAACAAATGAGTCAGCAGTTATTCATAGTGGTTTGATACGATCGGGAGAGCAATATTGTACAGTTAGATTTTTAGATGGTCTGTTCAAGGGACAAGAAGCAGAGGCGTACAATATGCTTAGTGGTTCGCTGGAAAATGATAAGATATATGCAGTAGGAGATACTGCAATGGTGGTTATTAGTTATCAGGATAAAGAGATTCTTTCGGTAAATATGATTGATCACTATAGAATGGATAAGGAATTTGTATTAATAATTGTTTTTGCGATTGTACTTGTTGTTTTTGCAGGGAAGACAGGGGTAAAGAGTTTGTTATCTTTTGTTATTGCAGTATTAAGTATTTGGAAGATTTTAGTACCAGCATGTCTTAATGGGCTAAATCCTATTATGGTAGGCTTAGGTATTATATGTGCGCTTACGATAGTAATTATTTCCTTAGTATATGGATATGATAGACGCTTTTTAGCTGCTTCTTCGGGAGCAATATTGGGGACCCTAATGACATGTGTTTTGGGAGTTATTTTTACAGGCCTATTTAAGATTCATGGTGCCGTTATGACAAGTTCAGAGAGTTTACTTTATGCAGGTTTTGAAAATCTGAATTTGACACAGATTTTTATGGCGAGTGTATTTATAGGGGCAAGTGGTGCAATTATGGATATTGCAGTAGATATTACATCAGCAGTTAATGAAGTGGTAGAGAAGAAACCGGAGATTAGAGCGAAGGAAGCTATTTTGTCAGGAATTCACGTTGGTAGAGCGGCAATGGGCACGATGACAACAACCTTACTTCTTGCATACTCAGGTGGTTATATGACACTTCTGATGGTTTTTATGGCTCAGGGAACTCCAATTTACAATATTCTAAATTATAAGTACGTTGCATCGGAAATATTGCACACGATAGTAGGGAGCTTTGGATTAGTTGCAGTTGCCCCATTCACAGCCTTTATGAGTGGTTTGCTGTTAACATGTAACAAAAAAAGAAAATAGCAGTTACAAAGTAACTGTTTAGAAGGTTATGCATTTGCTGCTGATGCCGTAAGAAAATAGATATTTTGCAAACAGAAATCCATTTGTGAAGCAAAGTTAAGATGGATCACTGTTTGAAACAATAAAGGTATTGACTTGTTTCATAAAAAATGGCTTCAAATATAAGCGCAATACTTACCCTGGAAATTGTGGAAAAACAGATAAAAATATGTAAAATGTAGAAGTAGATATAATAGAGCATGTATAAGTGAAATGAATATTTGGTAATGTATGTAATATATGAATAATGCTTATAGCGTTTAGAATAATTATGCAAAATAGTAAATTACGAAAATACAAGGAAAATTTTAGAGAGATTTGTTAGGTTTAAAAATGCCAATTGAGTTAGAAAAAATTATGTAAATATTTCAAAAAATTATTGTATGTTAAGTTGCACGAAAAATAACGAAATAAGTTAAGTGCATTATTCACAAATTATAATTTGATTTATCGTCAATATTTCCCATTGAAAATAAATTGCACAATTGTTAATATAAAAACAGATAAACGATTTAGCAATTTGAGAGGTTTCCATAAAAACTTTCGTATAATGTTAGATGTATTATTCAAAAACCGCAAATAATAAAAAGCGGTTTTACTTATGTATTTTTTTTTTGGTACCGTTTCCGAAGAATGAAAATGTTCGAAATGAGTTTGCATAAAATATGTTAGTTTCATGCAGGTAAACAAAAAAGCTATATAAGATAAGAATTGATTATTATAATTCTTAAGGAAGAATTTAATAATAGAAAGAAACTTTATAATTTAAGGAGAGGTAAGAAATGAAAAAGCGTGTTTTAGCGTTGATTATGTCAACAACAATGGTAGCAGCAGCATTAACAGGATGTGGAAGCTCAAAAGAAGAGACTCCAGCTGCAGATTCAGCAGCATCAGAAGCTGGTGCAGCAACAGAAGAAGTTAAGGATTACGGAACAGGAGAAATCAAGGTTTGGGTTGCTGAAAATGTTAAGACATTTACAGAGACAAAGATTAAGGAATTCCAGGATGCTAATCCTCAGTTTGCTGGATATGCTGTAACAGTAGAGCAAGTAGGTGAAGGTGATGCAGCAAGCAATATGATTACAGACGTTGCAGGTGGTGCTGATATTTATGGATTCTCTCAGGATCAGTTAGCTCGTCTTGTATCTGCAAGTGCATTATCTCCAGTAGTAGGTGAGAATGAAACATTTGTTAAAGAGCAGAACGATGCAGGTGCAGCTTCCGCAGCAACTATGGCAGGAACAACATTTGCATATCCTTTAACATCTGATAACGGATATTTCTTATATTATGATAAGAGTGTTGTAACAGATCCTACATCTCTTGATAAGATTGTAGCTGATTGTGAAGCAGCAGGTAAGAGCTTCTATATGGAAATTAACTCTGCTTGGTATCAGCCAGCATTCTTCTTCGGAACAGGATGTACCTTAACATATGATACAGATGATATGGGTAACTTTACAGCTTGCAACATTGACTATGCATCAGAGAATGGTGTTAAGGCATTAAAGGCTATGATTAACCTTAAGAAGTCTCCAGCATTCGTAAATGGTTCTTCTGTAAGTAATGCAACAAACGCAGGAGCTATCGTAGATGGTACATGGGATTCAGGAGCTGCAAAGGAAATGTTTGGTGATAACTATGCTTGTGCTAAGCTTCCTGCATTCACTGTTGATGGAACAGATTTTCAGTTCAGCGGTTTTGGTGGATTTAAGTTAATGGGTATTAAGCCACAGGCAGATGCTAACAAGTTAGCAGTTTGCCATGCAATTGTTAAGTACTTATCAAGTGAAGAAGTACAGCTTGCTCGTTACAACGAAGTAGGTTGGGGTCCTTCTAACGTAGCAGTTCAGCAGAGTGACGCAGTTAAGGCTGATGAAGCTCTTTCAGCACTTGCAGAGCAGTTAGCATTCACTATTCCACAGGGACAGTATCCAAATGATTACTGGTCACTTGGAACATCACTTGGTGATTCTGTAATCGCTGGTGATTATGATAATGCTTCTGACGAAGAACTTATGAAGGTTCTTGAGAATTTCCAGACAACATGTCAGTCTTATGCAAAGTAATTTTGGTATCTAGTAAGAGCTGAATACAGTATTTGATTTTGGAAAATAAATCTAAGTTTAATTAAATAATGTCTAGGCAGGGAATTCTATTTCCTGCCTAGTACATTTGTATCAAGGACTTTGAGAGAGTCGATACAGGAATTTATGAAAAATGATGTAGTGAATAACATCGAATTCAAGCAAAAAGCTTGATTCTTATTGACTTTGTAGGTGAAACATTATGAAAAATTCATGTAGTTGCTTGCCTGCATCGGTAGTACACAATCTGGAGGGACGATGAAAGAAATGGAAAAAAACTCTGGTATTTTCAAAAAAGCAGGAAGTGCAATTGTTAATTTCTTTAAGTGGATAGGTACTGATTTAAAAGAAATCGGTACAACGTTTGTAAAAGGTGATTGGAAAACTCGTGTGTCTTTTCTCATTATGGGATTTGGACAGTTAATGCATAAGCAATATGCTCGTTTTGTTGCTCTTTTTGGGGTAGAGCTATTATTTATCTATTATATGTTAACAAGTGGTGTAACATATTTGAAAGATATTACTACACTCGGAACGAAGAAGACTGGTTGGAATGCAGATGGAACATTATCTTATGGTGACAACAGTTTCTTTATTCTCTTATTTAGTATATTAAGTATTATCTTTATTTTTGCATTTATTTTGTTATGGAGAATAAATGTTCGTCAGAATAGAGAACGTCAGATTCTGCTTGAGCAAGGAAAGAAACTTGCAACAACAAAGCAGGATTTACATTCTTTATTAGATGAGAATTTTGATAAGACATTATTAGCATTACCATTTGTTGGTGTGTTTATATTTACTGTATTGCCTATTATTTTCATGATTTGTGTTGCTTTTACTAATTATGATTATAATCATCAGGCTCCAGCGTCATTATTTACATGGGTTGGGATTGAAAACTTTAAGAATTTGATTTCTGTTGGAGCAAGTGGTTTTGGTAAGACCTTCGGTAAGGTTTTATCATGGACATTAGTTTGGGCATTCTTTGCAACCTTCTTGAACTATTTCTTAGGAATGGGAGTTGCGATGTTAATAAACAAAAAGGGTATTAAATTTAAAAAGATGTGGAGAACAATTCTTGTTATGACAATTGCGGTTCCACAGTTTGTATCCTTATTATATGTAAGTAAGATGTTTGCGGCAGATGGTTTGATTAATAGTTATTTAATGAAGTGGGGATGGATTGAAAGAGCAATTCCATTCTGGACTGATCCAACTTATGCGAAAGTATTAGTTATTGCGCTGAACTGTTGGATAGGTATTCCATACTTAATGTTAATCGCAACAGGTCTTTTGATGAACATTCCAGAAGATTTATATGAGAGTGCACGTATTGATGGTGCAAATGCATGGCAGATGTTTCGTAAGATTACGCTTCCATATATGTTGTTCGTAACTGGACCATATTTGTTAACTCAGTTTACAGGTAACTTAAATAACTTTAACGTTATTTACTTGTTATCAGGTGGTGGACCACAGTCTATGGAGTTAACAGGTTCAGCAGGAAGTACAGACTTGCTGGTAACTTGGTTGTATAAGATGACTGTTAATAATACAGACTATAAGATGGCCGCAGTTATTGGTATTATGGTATTCGTAGTAACAGCTGTAATTTCGTTGGTAGTATATAATATCTTACCTTCAGTTAAGGATGAGGAGGGATTCCAATAATGGCAAAAGAAGCAAGTATGAAAAGACGTAGAGCAGTAGGTAATGCAATTACTTATATTGTTTTGGTTATTATTAGTATTATATGGTTGTTCCCATTGTTTTGTATAGTAGTTCAGAGTTTTCGATCATATGTTACTGAGTTTGGTGGTATGGTAAATTACTTGTTACCAAAGGAGTTTTCACTAGATTCATATAAATTTCTATTTAGTGAAGAGTGCCAGTTTGTAAAGTGGTATGGTAATACACTTACAATTGCGGCTGCTGTGGCAGTGTTGCAAACATTGGTTGTTATTTGTGTGAGTTATGCACTTTCAAGAATGCGTTTTAAAGGACGTAAGGCTTTAATGAATTTTTGGTTAATACTTGGTATGTTCCCAGGTTTCTTGACAATGATTTGTTTGTATTTCTTATTAAAGCAGTTTGGTCTAACTCAGGCAGGTGCTGTTCCAGGATTAATTTTAATCACGGTAGCAAGTTCTGGTATGGGATATTATGTATTTAAGGGATATATGGATACGATTCCTAAGTCTCTTGATGAGGCAGCACGTATTGACGGTGCTACAAGAGCACAGATTTTGTATATCATGATGCTTCCATTGACAAAGCCTATCATTATTTATACTGCGTTAACTGCATTTATGGCTCCATGGTGTGACTACATCTTTGCTTCCTATGTAGCATTAGGACACAGTGATAGTTATAATGTAGCGGTAGCTATGTTCCGTTGGGTTAAGACAAATGACTATCAGGGATTCTTTACAAGATTTTGTGCAGGTGGTATTTTGGTAGCGGTTCCAGTAACAATCCTCTTCATGTGCTTACAGAAGTACTATGTTGAAGGTGTAACTGGTGGTGCAGTAAAAGGTTAGTGAATATTATATAAGATTTGAAATCGGCAGTTGCAGATGGCTGCCGATTTTCTATTGAAAAGAGCATGACTAAACGGATTAACAAAGAGCATACTGAAAACACACAAATTGGTTAAAATTGTGATGAGGCAGAAAGGAGTACTGTATGAAAAGTAAAAATATACTTTCAAAATTTACTTTGGGCGTAGTAACAATTACGTTAGGAGTAACAGGATGTGCAGGGACAGGAGAGCAGTTTAATACGAGTTCAGGTAGTGTAGAGAAAATGACTGTTGCTACTACTGAAAGTGTGGAAGTGGTAGAGACAGAGGAAATGCAGTCGGAAGTGTCTATGCAACCAATCACGTATGAATATGAGCAGGAACTAAATATTATTGATGACAATTATAGAAATTATTATGAAATCTTTGTATATTCTTTTTGTGATTCAGATGGAGATGGAATTGGTGATTTAAACGGGGTTATTGAAAAGCTTGATTATGTACAGGATATGGGATTTAATGGAATTTGGCTTATGCCGATTATGCAATCAACTACATATCACAAATATGATGTTACGGACTACTATAAGATAGATTCAGAATATGGAAGTATGGAAGATTTTGAAAGATTGGTAGAAGAATGCCATAAGCGTGATATTGATATTATTATTGACTTTGTTATGAATCATTCGTCTTCTAAACATCAGTGGTTTGTTGAGGCGTGTGAATACTTAAAAGAGCTTCCGGTAGATGCCCAAATGGATGCAAGTGTATGTCCGTTTGTAGATTATTATCATTTTACAAAAGAGAAATTGAACAATACATATTATCCTGTAGCAGGAACAGATTGGTATTATGAAGGTTCTTTTTGGGAAGGGATGCCAGATTTAAATTGGGAAAATGGTATAATTAAAAAAGAATTTGAGGATATTGCAGAATTTTGGATTGGTAAAGGCATTGACGGTTTCCGAATGGATGCAGTGCTACACTTTAGTGAAACAGATAAACAGCTCAATATAGATGTAATGAATTGGTTTTATACATATTGTCAGAGTTTGAAATCAGATTTTTATATGGTATCGGAAGTTTGGGCTGGTTTAGCAACGATTACAGATTATTATGCTAGTAAGACACCAAGTATGTTTAACTTTGATGGAGCAGATACAGAAGGAAAGATCATTAAGACGGCAAGAGGAAATTATAATGCAGAGAAGTTTGTAAATACCATGTTGACATATCAGACAGATTTCGGTGAAAAATTTGATGGATATATTGATGCGCCATTTATTGGAAATCATGATACGGGACGTATAGCAAATTCATTAAATATGAATGAAAATGATATGAAGATGGCAGCTGGTTTATTGATGACTATGAGTGGAAATCCATTTATATATTATGGTGAAGAAATAGGTATGTCAAGTTCTGGAAAGAAGGATGAAAATAAGCGTCTTCCAATGATATGGTCAAATGCAGATATGACAGGTATGACAAAAGGACCAAAGGATGCAGATGCTGGTATAAAGTCTTCATTTGCACCAGTGGATGAGCAGTTGAAAGATGAAACATCAATATTAAACTACTATAAACGTGGAATAAGATTACGTAACGAGAATCCGGAGCTTGCACGCGGAACAATTGCACTGGTAGAAGAAGTGTGCGATGGACATCAAGCTGTGATTACGAAAACTTATGAAGATAGTGTAATTGCTGTTGCATATAACACCTCCGATGAAGAAATAAAGATTTCAATAGCTGAGACTGAGGTTGCAGGCATGGGAATACGAGGGTATTTGACATTACAAGGTGAAGTGATTACTTTACAGGATGGAATTTTAAGTATGCCAGCACAGTCAATTTGTATCTTAAAATAAATTCCTTTGAGAGGTTGGGGCATTAGTTAGGTGCTGTATTATGAGGTATGAAATGATACAGGGGGCTGTGAAAAAGCACTCTCCAGCTAATAAAAGAGATAGTTATCTTGGATGTTTAAGATAACTATCTCTTTTTAGTAAAAGGAAATTGCTGTAACGTAGTGGTAGTTAGACAAGAATTTCGATAGAAATTCTTGCAAGTGTTTGCTGCTGAGCAAACACTTTTTATTCGTTAGAAAAGTGCTAGAAACTATATGTTATTTATGTAAACAAATTTTCGTAAGTTATGTTTGTATTTTTTCAGCTTTTATATTATATTTAAATAGGATAGATATAAATATAATATGTCGTGCACTTTGGATGTATAGGTATTAAAGGGTTACTGTTCATACAGCACTTAGCATTTACTGATAAGTGCGTAAGAAAGAGTAGTTTAGTTAAGCAAAAATCCATTTGCGAAGCAAATTTAGGATGGATTTTTTTCATGTTACTGGAACGGAGTGAACAGTAACATGAAAGGTGTAGACATTTAGCAAGCAGAATAATGTGAGAAGAGATGCTATGAAAATATATATGATGCGTCATGGAGAAACGGATTGGAATATAATAAGGAGATTACAAGGGCGTTCGGATATTCCTTTAAACGAAGAGGGAAGGCGCTTAGCAAGGGTAACGGCAGAAGCGTTGGCAGATGTTCCATTTACTAGAATTTATACAAGTCCGTTGATTCGAGCAAAAGAAACGGCAATGATTATTAAGGGGAATAGAGATATTCCAGTCATCGAGGAAGAAAGAATTCAGGAAATAAGCTTTGGCGCATTTGAAGGATTTATCTGTGCAGAAGATAATTATACAATTCCAGATCCTGATTTCATTAATTTTTTTAAAAATCCGGAAAAATATGTTGCGCCAGATGGGGCAGAAGAAATAGAAACATTATGTAATCGAACGACGGATTTTTTGCAGGAATTGGTACATACTACAGCATATCGGGATGATATTATTTTAATATCTACACATGGGGCTGCATTGAGAGGATTGCTGTCTTCCGTTACCATGAATAGTGTTGCAGAATTTTGGAAGGGTGGCGTTCATAAGAACTGTGCGGTTACCATTTTAGAAGTGCATGATGGGAAAATAAAGTTGTTAGAAGAAGGTAAAATATATTATTAATATAACGAAAGAAGGCGTGTATGAGAGTGGAGAATGAGTATAGTAAGGTAAAAGTAGATAATGAAATGGATTTTTGTTCCGTAACGGATCAAAATGTTAAGACTATATTGGAAAAGGCATTTATGAAAGCAAGAGTATCATATTTTTTGCGTTGGGATAAACCTGGATTTTTTGCAAAGATATTTAAAAATTCAAGTCCAAGAATTGTCTTTTGTATTAATTCGGCACAAATTGAAATTGCAGAGGAAGTAATCAAGGAACTTGAAGATGTAGATAGTGATGTAAAGATGATTCGTACAAAATCAAATAATAGAACAGGTTTTTAGTATGTAAAGGACTATATTTCACATGAGATATGGTCCTTTTTATTGTAATAGGAAATTGCTGTAACATAGTGGCAGTTAGACAAGAATTTCGTAAGAAATGATTGTTTTTTTGCTGAGTAACCGTTTTGCATCAGAAGACAGGAAGAATTATTGATATTTATGATTAGAGCGAAAAAAACTGATTACAGTGATGATGATGATAACAACCATTGTAACGATAGCAAGTAATAATAGTATTATTGTAGTATCTGACACAAAGGAAATTGTTTCTTGTTTGGGAACAGGTTCTTCTACAATGTGTTCTTGGGTTTCTGAAATAGCTTCGGTTTCAGGTGTGAGTGCTACTGGCTGTTTTACAGAAAGGTATTTGGCAGAGACATATCCATACGTTTCTTGAAAACGAATCTTAAACCAATCGTTTTGAACTTTACCAGTAACGGATATTTGTTCACCATAGGGAAGATTACCAATGATATCATATTGAATAGAAGGCCCACTTCTGACATTAAGACCTCCAGAGGAGGTGACATAATAAAGACCATCAAAGGATTCTATAAGAAATGCTTCATTGGGAGATTCTATGGTAGGCGGTTCTTGGAGGATGGCTGTTTGGGATGGAATGGTTTCAGATACCTCAGTGGTTAAAGGGACATCTGCGTCTGCTTCATTTGAAATTTGTTCTGTGGAAAAAGGTACAGTTTCCGTTGGAAAACTTTCTAATTCTGTAGCTTGTAGAATTGCTGATGAAAAAATAGTAGCCATAAATAAAAAAAGCAACAAAGTACATAATAATATGTTTTTGTTGCTTTTTGAATGAAAGAAAGATGTAAATCGTTTCATGGTTAAGCCTCCTTACTTAAAGTGTATGCTTTTTAGCGTAAAAAGATATATAATATAGCATACCTCACGGGAGGCTTTTTATTCTCATTTTGATGTAGTAAATGGTATCTTAATATTCTGGAATTACAATTGCTGCAATAATGTAGGCGAGAATTCCACAACCAGCGAATACTGAGAAAATAATCCAAAGAAGGCGGATGACAGTAGGGTCAATGTTGAAGTATTCACCAATACCACCACATACACCGCAAAGCATGCGGTTTCTTGATTTGTAAAGCTTACGATATTCATTGTTGTTGTTCTGATTAAAATCCATAATAAAGTCCTCCTACAAATATATTAGAATTGAATATTAATATTTCCCATACCACAGGTAAGTGTATAGGTACTGTCTGTACCATGGTCGATATTGGTTGAATGAGCAAATGTGTTGAAATTTGTATTATTAATCTTTATCTCACCTAGTGTACAATCAACATTGTAGTTATGTGCATCGTAAGAATCGAGGAGAAATAATTCAAGTGCACCCATGCCACATTCGGCTTCAAGGTCTCCGCTGATGATGCCGTTGTATGCGATGCTTCCCATACCTAAAGCGATACAGGAATCGGAGACATCAGCATTATTAATCTCGATATCGCCAGCACCTGCTTCAAGAGAGAGTGTTTGCGCAGTGAGAGAATCGGCAATAAATTCACCAGCGCCTACTTTAATAGAGATGGTGTCAGAGGCTGTTAAGGTGTGTGCATTCAAACAACCGGCGCCGACTTCAAGGTCGATATCTTCGAAAGAGAAGTTTTTTGGAACTTCCAAATATACTTCATTGTAATCAACGAGATGTTGACCGAAGGTAATGTCATTGAGCCCTTTTATATAAAGAGTCTCATTCTCAATATAATATTGAAATTCATCAGCATTTTTTGTAATAATATGAAAATATTCATCTGATGATTCAGATAATGTACACATAACACCACCCAAATCAATATTCAAATCTTTGATGCTTGAGGCATTGGCTATTTGCATATTCTCATGTTCACCCGAATAAATTGGATGCTGGTTAGAAAAGTCAATATGAAACTCACCATCATTGAGCTTTATAGCTGCATTACTCCAGAATGACGCTAAATGTTCATGCTTTGCGGCTTCAGTTCTTAAAAGGTGGAAGAAAGTAGTGCCACCGATAATGATATAAATAATAAGTATAATGAAGCCAATGGCAAGCATGGAAAGAGCTGTTATAAGACAACCTTTTGCAAATTTTTTCATACATGAGCCTCCTTACTATGCTTGGTGTTATGATGTATTAGGTTACTGATTGAACGAATTAGCCAAGGGATCACTTTTATGCATATCCATCCTGTTAAGAGAAGGAACAGGATACCAAGTGCAGTAATAATAAGTCCGATAGCTAAACAAGCAATGGCAGCAACTGGGTTTTGAAATAAAAGAGAAATACCAATAACAAATACGATGATGCCTAATATGAAACAAGCAATTCCAGCTAATGCAAAGCCGAAAAGTGAACCAAATATTGTAGCAAATAGTCCAATAACGATACCTAACAATCCGCTAAGGAGTCCAATCCAGACAGGACTTAGTAAAATGACTCCAAGAATAGCCAGAATAATGAGGAGTACATTAGTTTTTTTCTTAGGTGCAGGCTGTTGAGTAGTGTTTCCATAATTATAGGAATAAGTCTGGTCATTTTTGGTAGAGTTGTATGCTTCAGGTGAATGCTTTACCGTATTGGATGAGTAGTTAATATCCTGATTATTTTTGTTTAACATACCTGATTTAATTTCAGCGGCAACTGTTTCCGGTGTGCCAAGTTCTTCTAAAATTGCTTCTTCATTCTCTAATCCGGCATCTTCGATATATTCTCTGTAATATGCAAGCACCTCTTCCTTTTCTTCAGGTGAAACATCAGAGAGTAATATGGAGAGCTGGTCTAAGAATTCATTTTTACTCATGAGTTATACCTCCCTCGAATACACTCGTAATTTTGGTAGAATAGGAAATCCATTCTGTTCTGTAAAGCTGTAACTGTGCGCTTCCTTTTTCTGTAATCTGATAGTAACGTCGGTTGCGTCCGGCACATTCACGATCATAGGTGGTTAAGCATTCATCTTTCTGTAGGCGTCGCAATACAGGGTAAAGTGTGGATTCACTAAGCTCGATGACTTCTCGAACATCTTGGGTTATTTTGTAACCGTAAGTACCTTCAAGGTCTTTTGATACAACAGCCAGAACAATAGCATCGAGCAGAGTAGAACCTGTATTAAATACCATGAATTCATCTCCTTTATAAAAATATATAATATTATATGGCGTATAATATTGCTTATGACAATACTATACATCGTATAATATTATGTGTCAATATATAGAAAACAATTTTGACAAACAAAGCATGCAATTTATAATTTGACCTGTTAATATAATATAGATGTACTCTCGGAATCTTTTTACTATATGTCTTTCAGGCTATATTTTCCTTGAACTGCTTCTGATTTCTCGTCGTACATACCGTGTACGCACTGCGAAATCATTATTGTTCAATAAAAATATATCTCTGAAATTCAAATATAAAAGATTCCGAGAGTACATTATAGTACAAAAGAGGAAGCACTTGATAAATCTCTTGAAATTGCAAAGGAGTTACAGGCAAAGTATACTTCATGGGATGAACTAATGGAAAGTTATCTGTGTGGATATGAATATTGGGCAGAAGAAAGCAGTGAAGAGCGAAGAACAATTTATGAAGAGTTAAAGAGCCGTGATGATAATCCATACGCAGTTGACTATAAAATTGTTCTGGAGTTACTGTTCACACAGCACTTAGCATTTACTGCTAAGTGCGTAAGAAAGTGTAGTTTAGTTAAGCAAAAATCTATTTGCGAAGCAAATTTAGGATGGATTTTTGCACGTTACTGGAACGAAGTGAACAGTAACGTTCTGGAAAATACATGGAGTGTGAATTAAAAACTAGCTTGACTTTTTGGAAAGCTTTTTATATCATTATAGAATAAGAAAAAGGTAGTGCCAAAGAGGAGTATTCATTACCCCTTGTCAGAGAGAGAAATCCATAGGCTGAAAGATTTCTTAAAGGAAGGAATGAAGAAGGTAGCTTTGAAACCGGAATCCGGAAAGTAGATATATTAGTAGGGATTCACGCTTCGTCCCCGTTAACGGACAGGGCTCTGATGGGAGCTTGTAGAGATGGATGCAGTATATAATGTTATATGCATTCGAACAAAGGTGGTACCGCGATAATTCGCCCTTTGCTGGATTTTATTTCAGCAAAGGGTTTTTTTGTGCAACGCAACCGCGTGAATGTAATTTACGAGGTGTTTATTTGCGCATAAGATTGAAGTGAAAAGAAAGGAAGAAAAAACATGAGTAAAGAATTAGCAAAAACTTATGATCCACACGGTTTGGAAGACAGAATCTACCAGAAGTGGATCGACAAGAAATATTTTCATGCAGAAGTAGACAGGAGTAAGAAACCATTTACAATTGTGATTCCACCTCCAAACATTACAGGACAGCTTCACATGGGCCATGCATTAGATAATACAATGCAGGATATTTTAATTCGTTTTAAGAGAATGCAGGGTTATAATGCTTTATGGCAGCCAGGTACAGACCATGCCAGTATTGCAACAGAAGTTAAGATTATTGAAAAACTCAAAGAAGAAGGCATTGATAAGTGGGAACTTGGACGTGAGAAATTCTTAGAGCGTGCTTGGGATTGGAAAAAGGAATATGGCGGAAGAATTATTAGTCAGTTGAAAAAGCTTGGTTCCTCTTGTGATTGGGATAGAGAACGTTTCACTATGGATGAGGGATGTAATAAGGCTGTTACAGAAGTATTCTGCAAGATGCATGAAAAAGGATATATTTACAAAGGTTCCCGTATCATTAACTGGTGTCCTGTATGTAATACTTCTATTTCAGATGCAGAAGTAGAGTATGAAGATCAGGCTGGTCATTTTTGGCATATTCAGTATCCTGTTTTAAATGAAGATGGAACAGAGTCTGGTGAATATTTGACATTTGCAACTACAAGACCGGAAACTATGCTTGGTGATACAGCAGTTGCAATTCATCCTGAAGATGAAAGATATGCACACTTAAAGGGTAAGAAGGTTAAGCTTCCAATTGTAGACCGTGTGATTCCGATTGTAGAGGATACCTATGTAGATATGGAATTTGGTACAGGTGTTGTTAAGATTACACCGGCTCATGACCCGAATGACTTTGAAGTTGGAAAGAGAAATGATTTACCAATTATCAATATTATGAATGATGATGCAACCATTAATAAGAATGGTGGTAAGTTTGAAGGGATGGATCGTTATGAAGCAAGAGCTGCTATCGTAAAAGAACTTGATAGCATGGGCTTGCTTGTAAAGATTGAAGATCACAGCCATAACGTAGGTACTCATGATAGATGTAAGACTACGATTGAGCCATTAGTAAAGCAGCAGTGGTTCGTTAAGATGGATGAGCTGATTAAACCTGCTGTAGAAGCTGTAAAGAGTGGAGATATTCAGTTAATTCCAGAGAGAATGGATAAGACTTATTATAACTGGACAGATAATATTAAGGATTGGTGTATTTCCAGACAGTTATGGTGGGGACATAGAATTCCGGCTTATTACTGTGATGATTGTGGAGAAATTGTAGTTGCAAAGGAAATGCCAAATGTATGTCCTAAGTGTGGCTGTGTTCATTTTACACAGGACCCAGATACACTTGATACATGGTTTTCATCTGCACTTTGGCCATTCTCAACCTTAGGCTGGCCAGAAAAGACAGAAGACTTAGATTATTTCTATCCAACAGATGTATTGGTAACAGGATATGATATTATCTTCTTCTGGGTTATTCGTATGATTTTCTCAGGATTTGAGCAGATGGGTGAGAGACCATTTAAGACCGTATTATTCCATGGATTGGTTCGAGACTCTCAAGGACGTAAGATGTCAAAGTCTCTTGGAAATGGTATTGATCCATTAGAGGTTATTGATCAGTACGGTGCAGATGCATTGAGAATGACATTAATTACTGGTAATGCACCTGGTAATGATATGCGTTTCTATTATGAAAGAGTAGAAGCAAACAGAAACTTTGCAAATAAAATCTGGAATGCTTCCCGTTTCATTATGATGAATATGGAAGGAAAAGTAGTAACAGATGCAAGTGCATCTTTAGAACCTGTTGATAGATGGATTATTTCTAAGCTGAACACTTTGGTAAAAGATGTAACAGAGAATATGGAGAATTTTGATCTTGGTATTGCTGTGCAGAAGATTTATGACTTCATTTGGGATGAATTCTGTGACTGGTACATTGAGATGGTTAAGCCAAGATTATACAATTCAGATAATGCAGCTTCTCAGAATGCAGCATTATGGACATTAAAGACTGTATTAATTGATGCTCTGAAGTTATTACATCCTTATATGCCATTTATTACAGAGGAAATCTTCTGTACGTTACAGTCAGAGGAAGAATCTATTATGATTTCAAAATGGCCAGAGTATACCGAGGAAAGAGCTTTTGCTAAGGAAGAAAGAGACATTGAAATCTTAAAGGAAGCAGTTCGTGGCATTCGTAATGTAAGAACAGAGATGAACGTTGCTCCTTCTAAGAAGGCACAGGTATTTGTAGTATCAGAAAATGCAGATATTTGTAATACTTTTGAAGAAGGTAAGTTATTCTTTGCATCTCTTGCATATGCTTCTGATGTAACGATTCAGAGTGATAAGAGTGGTATCGCAGATGATGCAGTATCCGTAGTGATAGCAAATGCAAATCTGTATATTCCATTTGCTGAACTTGTTGATATTAAACAGGAGATTGAGCGTCTCGAGAAGGAGTCTAAGAGACTTGATGGTGAGCTTGCTCGAGTTAATGGCATGCTCTCTAATGAAAAGTTTATCTCTAAGGCGCCGGAAGCAAAGATAGCAGAGGAAAAAGAAAAATTAACAAAATATACTCAAATGAAGCAACAAATTGTAGAACGACTTGCACAATTAAGGTAAATAGTGTTACAATTGATATAAGAGAGGCAAATTCGCCTTCCCGGAGGTGGCTATAAATGGTTAATGTCAAATCTTATGTCAGAGTAACAGATGATAAAACAGAAGCATGGCTTTACTTATGTGCTCCAGAAGATGGACGAGATTATGAGAAATCAGAAATTGTTCATTATCTTAATGTGAATAAAGTAGTAGCAGGTATCAACGAATCGCATATCGCGGCAATGTGTAAAAAGAAAATATATGAACGAGAAGTTAAGGTTGCCAGTAGCGTAAAGGGAGAAGAAGGAAGTGCCGGAAGGTATGAATTCTTCTTTGATACCGAGAAAAAGAAACCATCAATTCGAAAGGATGGTTCTGTAGACTATCGAAGCATGAGCCTGATTCAGAATGTAGAAGAAGGTGATCTTCTTGCAGTGTATCATCCTTCTATACAGGGAACCCCTGGTAAGGATGTAACAGGAGCAACAGAAAAAGCAATTGTGTATAAGGAACTTCGTCCGTTGTCCGGTAAGGGCATCAGTAATGAGAAGGATCCAAACAAATATTATGCAACAAAGTCCGGCAAGATTGAATATGACGGTGATAACAAGCTTTCTATTGTAGAGGTCTATGAGGTTCAAGGAAATTGTGATTTTGCGAATAATCCAATTATTGAGTTTAATGGTGACGTAGTTATCAATGGAAATGTGGAAGCAGGAGTAATTATTAATGCAGGAAAAAGTCTTACCGTTGAAGGTGTTGTAGAATCAGCATCGATTACAGCTGGAGGAGATGTATGTCTAAAACGCGGCATGCAAGGATCCGGTAAAGGTACAATTGTATCAGGTGGGGATATTTTTACAGAATTTTTGGAATATGCAAATGTAACTGCAGAGGGAAATATTCAGTCCAATGTTATTTTAAGTTCCCAGGTAAATGCTAAGGGAATGATAACATTGACTGGTAAGAAAGGCTTGATTGCGGGCGGAAATGTGCATGGAATGATGGGAATTACCTGTATCTGTGCCGGAAATATGTCAGAAATCAAGACAGGGCTTCATGCAGGTGTTCTTCCTGATATGATGGAAAAAAGAATTGCTGTGAATGAGGAATACAGTATCGTAAATAAAGAACTAGAGGATATTGTAGAAGGCATGGCAAAAATCTTAAGGGTTCGTCAGAAAACAGGAGAACTTAGTGAACAGCTTCAGGAGCATTTGGTGCTGTTAAAGAAGCGAAAAGATGAAGTTTACCGTAAATGTATGGAGATTAAGAAACAGGCTGATGCAACAGAAGCTATGGTTATGGCTGCAAGAGAAGCCAAGATTAGAGTGGATGGAAATATTTATCATGGTGTTATCATAGGGATTGATAATCATCAACTTGTGATTAATCGAGATACAAGCTTTATGGAATATAAAGCACAAAGTGGTATGATTGTTGGAACAGTTGTAGTATACTAGTAGTTTGATGAGAGACATCAGACGAAAAATAAGGAGGTCATGATTGTCTTTGGATAATCATGATCTTTTTTTGGGCAATAGGATTAAGGTGTCAAAATATGACAATTAAAAAAATATACAATAAGCAAACGCTTCAAAGTGCGTGCGCTGGCAAATACCATTTCAATGTGTTGAATGCAGGAGGTAGAGATGGACGTAAGAGAAATTAAGACTTACAGGCAGGCAGAGGAATACATATTAGAAGTACCCAAATTTACAAGTAAGAACCCTTTGGAGGAGACAAGGGGCTTTTATCAATTTCTGCAGGAGCATGACTATAAAGAGGAGAAGCTTGGAAAAATCATTCACATTGCAGGAACAAATGGAAAGGGGTCTGTTTGCTCCTTTATTAATTCCGTATGTCTCGAAAGTGGATATCATGTGGGGATGTTTACGTCACCTCATCTGATTACCATGCGTGAGCGATTTGTGATAGACGGTGAGATTGTTAGCGAAGATGCTTTTTTAGATGCTTTTTACTGGTTGGAAAATGTCATTGAGCAATATCACAAGGAAGTGAAGGCGTATCAGCCTACCTTTTTTGAAAGATTGTTCTTTATGAGTTTGTATATGTTTCAAAAAGCAGGCGTGGATATTTCCATTATGGAGACAGGACTTGGTGGAAGATTGGATACTACTAATGTAATAGAAAAGCCATCCATTTGTATTATTACAGAGATTGGACTTGATCATATGGCATATTTGGGAGAGTCCATAGAACAGATTGCAGGTGAAAAGGCTGGAATAATAAAACCGGGAATTCCCGTGGTTTTTACGGACAAGCGAAGAGAAAGTTCTGTTATAATTGAGCAGGTTGCAAAGGAGAAAGATGCATTCTGCTATAAAGTGTCGAAAAATGTATATAAAATTAATAAAATTCAAAAAAAATGCATTGATTTTTCACTGTGCAGTCGGTATTATGATTATGGTAGACTTGTAGTGGAAACGGTTGCGGTATATCAGGTTGAGAATGCAGCAATTGCAGTGTGTGCATTAGAAGTTTTACGGGAAAAGGAACAGCTTTGTCTGATTACGAAGGAAACAATACAGAATGGTATTCGTAAGATGCGTTGGCCGGGTAGAATGGAAGAGATACTTCCACAGGTATTCATTGACGGTGCGCATAATGAGGACGGAATAGAAGCTTTTTTGGAATCGGTAAAGGCAGGCTGGCAGCAGGAGGAAGGGAAGCGGTGTTTTCTCATTTTTTCTGCAGTAAATGATAAGAAGTATGATAAAATGATAGAAATGCTTACGGAAATTTCTTGTGTGACAGATTTTTGTATAACACGGATTCCCGGGCAACGGGGCGTCAAAATAGACGAACTGGAAAAACAGTTTAGGATTTACACCAATCGTGATATTCACGTTTTTGAAGAGATAGGAGATGCATTTTCTTATTGTATGTATCAAAAGGGGGAAAAGGACGTGGTATATATCGTTGGTTCGTTATATTTGGCAGGTCTTATTGAAGATTTGGTAAAGAGTAATCAGAAATGAAATAGATTACTTGGGTTGTGAGAAAGGTTGGTAGTGCGATGATAGAATTTGAAGAAGAGTTAAAAAAGTTTCACCCTAGTCTTGAGGTTGAAGATGCGGAAGAGGCAATCTATAATCAGGATTTGACAGATTTAGCAGATGTGCTTGTGAAAATGGTAAAGGATGTAAAAGAAGAATAGGGGAACTGTGAAAAATGGTATGTTATAACTGTGGTTGTCGCTTGTCGGAAAAGAATTTTTGTACCGGTTGCGGGGCTGATGTAACATTATATAAGAAGATTATGTATGCC
>JAXJRB010000047.1:0-1981 GCA_036310845.1 Lachnospiraceae bacterium
AAGCTAGCGTAACTTTTTCTTCGGATTAATAAAAAAATGGAAGAGAACACCAAAGTCTGATAAAGTTAAAGGCGACGAAACCAAACTTTAGAAAGACAGAGGTGTTCTCCATGATTAAAAGTATACAACATTTCAATGAGAAAAGTGTACCAATTTTTGAAAAATTAGAGGATGAATTTTTAAGAGATCCGTCCGACATTGCATCATATGTAAAGAAGATTACAGAAGAGCTTCATAAAACAGGTATCAAAATGATTGAAGAAACGCTTGGATATCTAGATGAGATGCTAAATGAAAGTGAAGTACGCAAAATGTCTTGGGTCGTGGATAGACATGAAACCAAGCAACTTCTAACATCTCTTGGAAGTGTGAATTATTTCAAGACTATGTTTAAAACAAAAGATGAAGGCAAACGTTCCTATATCCTTGATCTGATTATGGGAATGGATCCTCATGAAAGAATGACGGAAGATGCAGAGGCAAGGCTTCTAGAAGAGGCGGTACAGACATCATATCGACGTGGTGGAGAAGAAGCCAGTATTCTTGATGAGGTAAGCAAGCAGACTGTAATGAAGAAGATACATGCATTGCAGTTTCCTCCTGAAGATGAAGTACTTGAGGAAAAGAAGGTAGTCAAGGTTCTTTTTATTGATGCTGACGAAGCGCATATTTCTCTTCAGTACAGAAATAAGAAAGGTGATTTAGTCAAGAACGACTGTGGTCGCAAGAACAATAATGTAATTGAAAAGCTTGTTTATTGCTACGAAGGAATCGAGGAAGAAGCACCAGGCAGTAAAAGACACAAACTTATAAATCCACACTACTTCTGCTCTGACAGTGCCAGTGAGGATAATAAGGATTTCTGGGAACGAATTTATGCATATATAGACAGTCATTATGACATGGGACAGATAGAGAAAATTTATGTAAATGGTGATGGCGGAGCTTGGATGGAAGAAGGCAAAGCTGGTATGGCCGGAGTCATTGCAACCATGGATGAATTTCATCTTCAGAAATATTTGATAAAGATAACCAGTCACCTAATGGATAGCCGATTTGATGCCATTTCTGAGCTGAGAAAAATCATCATGCACAAGAACAAAAAGGACTTTAATGGGTATGTTGATTTCGTAAAAACATATCTTAAAGAAGATGATGTGAAGAGCGCAGAGAGCATTGAAAAGGGAAGGAACTATATCTTGAATAATTGGATGCCATGCAAGGTTCGATTAAGTAATAGGAAGAAACTGCCTGGCTGTAGTGCAGAAGGCCATGTAAGCCATGTATTGGCAGCAAGAATGACATCAAGACCTATGGGTTGGAGTAAGCGAGGTGCCGGTCAGATGGGAAGACTTAGAGCTTACTATTACAATGGTGGGGATATGCTTGAGCTTGTAAGATACCAGCGTCAGGAACTAAAAGAAGCCGCAGGATATGAAATGACCTATTGTTCTGTTCCAGAGATAATGCGTTCAGAAAAGAATCGTCATTGTGAACTGGGGAAATATATGGCAGCGATACAGGGAAGCTTGCCGGGAAATATCAAGAAGAAACTGTGTATCAATCATCACATCAGTGGTTTATAGAGCATTGATGACGCACTATAATGCTTAGTCCTCTTGATTACAAAAGAAGCTGCGGTAATAGATATGTCAAGGGTGCAAAGCACCTCTACGAGGCATGCCCTTGACATATCTATTGCCACAGCTAAAAAGGTAACCAAGAGGATTAAGCATAAGTATGTCCAAAGGGCAACCTTGCCAAAAAGGAATGAAAAGAGTATGATGTAATCAGCAATTAAAAGCCTGATTCATTTATCAGAGCATCTTAGGTGAACTCTAGCCTTTTATTTCCGCAGGTAAATTTACGCTATCTTTGGGAAAATAAGTTAGAGATTACATATCTAGAGTATGATATAATAAATGAAAAGGTTGATAATATTAATAACTTATTAAAAGATATTAATGATTGTATATAAAAA
>JAXJRB010000048.1:0-5775 GCA_036310845.1 Lachnospiraceae bacterium
GGGAAGCAGATTGTCCATAATGCGATGAATCTTTTCGGGATGTTTTTTATTGTGTGATTCACCGGTGATGTAACGGATGCCGTTTATCCCGTGTGAAATTGCTTTGGCCTTTGCGATCATAAGTCTTCGGTTTTGGTGTTGGACGGAACATTGTTAGGCACTCTCACGCTTTCGAGGAACTGGCAAACAGCTTCAGCTACATCTCCAAGTTTTTGAAGCCAACCGACCATGAAAGGTATCTGGTTGAACATGGCCAAGCGTTGCTTATTGTTCATTCCATGCAAGGCGGATACGTAATTCACCAAATCTGCTCGACAGTTATCCAGGTTCTGTAAGAGGAGAGACTCTTCTTTGGTGAGTCTGGCTTTTGGCTTGTAGTTGTATGCTCTGGCCAAAAGATAATCACTCACGGTCATACCACATTGATTGGCAAAAGCATGGATTTCCTCTTTCTGTTGTGGGGTGACTTTAGCCCCAACGAATACGCTTCTCTTCGTGATGGGAGAGGAGTTCTTTTGATGTGTATGATTAGTCATAGGAATATCAATATAAAAGTAAATGGGGTGCGAGCTTGCGAGTAGCGTACCAGCAGTGTAACAGAGCTGGCGAGAGAGCCAAAGTGGAATCTCAACGTAAGTGAGGTTATACCTTGGCATATCTCGCAACAGATACCTGTTGTGCTCTGCTCAGCAAGCTATAGGATTATACAAAATGTAGAGTTTTGCTTTATTCCTATATCTACGCCCCTTGAATAAAGTAAAGTGATTTAATAGTGGTAGTCGGACATGAAATGATAACCCTTCTTCTCTTTCACAACCATCCGTTTATTGGTGAGAAATTTTAGCACGGCTACCGATTTGTTATAACTGAGTTTATAACCAGCATTGGCATAGGCAGTCTGTAATGTCTGCCGTACATTGTCATAACCCTCAATATCGCCATTGGCAAAAGTTGTTTCCAAAACTTGGCGATGTACCATTTCGGGGATGTCTCGATATGGATCAAATTCCTCCTTTTTGGGACGGCCGACTCTCTTCTCTTTTGGCGAATAGCATTCTACCAGTTCAGGCAAGGCTTCGTCGTTGATGCGAAAAGCGAATGGTTCAAACTCCTTGTCGCGGATATGGATGGCTTCCACAACGCTCACAGATTTGTCGTCTTTGTCCACCTCAATTTGCATAATGGTCTCAGCCTTATTGTTCAGTTCAGTTCCGATGTGGCCACGAGCATGCTCATCATTCTTGTTCTGATGAAGAATGGTGTGAATATGGATCTGATAGTCATCAGTCCATTGCATTAGTTTGGAGATGATCTTTGTGGCTTCACTTGGAGAATTGATGTCGTAGACAAAATCACGGATGCCATCAATGATGACCAACCCGATATTGGGTATTATATTCAAAGCATACTCCACAATAGCCAATCGTTCTTCTGGAGTATATTTGCGAAGTGCTAATATCTTCAGGTTTTTGGGCTCAATGTCTATTGGCAAATTAGCCAAGCGGACAATTCGCTTCAGTACCTTTTGGCAATGATGACGTCCCTGCTCGGTGTCAATATAAAGGATGTTGCGTTTGTCCGATGGGAAATCGGAATTGTAACGGAGCACTTCATCGTTCGATAAGGCAGAAGCAACTATGGCAGAGACATTGAATGTCTTTTTACTCTTTGCCTTACCGATGGATGCACTGAAATTGCCTAGTGTGCCGACAACAGCCTCCCCAACTCTCAAGACTTCGGGTGAACAGGTGTACTCATCGGTCATGTGAATGGTTGATTCCTCAATACAAGAAGCCAGCTCTTCGGGCAGCATCTTACGGGTATTTTCTCTGTAATCCATAATGCTACCACTTTAAAGGTTTTGCCTTGCGACGGAACGATGCCGAAAGTTTCTCATTCTCTTCCTCGGCAGTCAATGGGACAGGATTCTTACGAGAGAGTTCCAGCCACTTGTCGAGTTCATCCCGATAGATCAAAAGATGCTTGCCTTGCTTGATTGCCGGTAGTCCATCATTCTTCACCTTGTAATAGAAGGTGGATAGAGGCATTTTAAGGTATTCACACGCTTCCTGTACGCTCATGAGTACATGTGTGTTCTCCTTTACCTCATTACGATTTTTGATGTTCTCTTTAATCGTTGTTTCCAGACTTGCGATTTTCTCGCACAACTCACCTACAACTGTTGGTAGGTCGTTAAATGTAAATTCTTTTGTTACCATGTTTTTTAACTTTGAGGTTTAACATGGTGCAAATGAATATAATGAATAATCGCAGAAATAGTGCAGACTGGAATAATTATCTTGCTGAACAAGTAAATTATTACTAAGCAGCTATAGTCTTCTTCATTGAGTTGAATTTGTAGTCACCCTTGGCTGGTCTATCTATTGGAATTGATGCCGGAATAACATCACGGAGATTCCTTTCAAGATACTCAACAGTTGCATCACGAAGTTCAAATGGAAATGAAGCCTTAATAAAAATGGCACGTTCTCTATTTGAAATTCCTAATCTTTCGCCAATGTTCCATGCCAAATGGCGTAAATCGGGCGACCTTAATGGATTGTTTAAATCAGAGCGAATACTTTTATAAGAACTTGTATGACCTATTGCCATACAGTTGATGTTCTCCAATAAAATCAAAACATCCTCTTTCTTTAGATATGGTGCTACTGTGTAGGTAACATATTCACGTACAGCTTCCATGATAAGTAATTTGCGTTTAGTATTTTGTTCTTCCATTTCTCTTTGCAGAGCTTCATATTTATCGATGTAGGAATAACCATGCTTCTTCTCTTCATCAATCTCTTCAGCGACAGGAATGTTTTGGGTGTCACTTTGACTGTCATTTTGGGTGTCATTATCTTCGCTTTGGGTGTCATATGTCGTGTCAGGGTTTGAATTTTGGGCTTCATCCTCTACATTTTGGGGTTCATTTATTGTAGAGGAACCAGAGATGAATTCTTTTTGCTTGCTAAAAGATAAAAGATTAGAGTTCTCCATCATAATATGGTAGAAAAATCTTTTTGTACAAGCAAAAGAAACTGTTATTACAACAAAACCTAGTATTATAGGTGTTGTATATTCCATTAAATTTATATGGAATTTATAGAGTAAAAAACTTCCAATTAAAGCATAGGAGATTACGCCTGCTCCGATTACATCACTTGCTTTTTTTGCTCGAATTTGAATATAATTTGCCATAGTCTGTTGATATTTAATGTTGTTATTTATCACAAAATTATTTACTGTTTCTCAATGGTGATAATTAACTGCAATAAATCGTTCGAATTTTAACAAAAAATAGCCCAAAGTATGAAATGGTACTCTAAAATGGTACTATAAGTCATACTTAGGGCATTTTAATCGTAGATTTATGACCTTTATTCCTTTCTAGTCAATGATATTTTGTTACTTGCTTCACGTTTGTTACTATCCACAGGTTTCATATATCTCTGGGTAGTTGTAATACTCTTGTGGGCCATCATACTTTGTATGGTACGGATGTCTGTTCCAGCTGCACCTTGAAGGGTAGCAAATGTTCTGCGGTAGGAGTGAAAGGTTATGTGCTTGGTAATACCAGCCGAACGAATCCATTCTTTCATTGGCTGTTGAACCCAACTTCTTTTCAAACCCTCAAATACTCTACCTTTTTTCTTGGGGGAATATCCAATGAGTTCCAAAGCTTCATCGCTGATAGGAATGATGTCTTCGGTCTTAGTCTTTTCACATATGGTGTGTACGCATTTCCCGCCAGCTGCAAAATCAATAATCTCTTCCCAACGAAGTGAAAGGATGTCACCAAGACGCAAACTGGTCAGACATGAAAATAGTGATGCGTTTTTTAGTACGGGCTTTTTGCATGGAGTCTCCGCCAGAGCAAACAATTCTTCTACACTCAGATAGTCTTTGATTACATCTTCGGTTTCAATCTTATCTAGATAATCATTTACATTGGTCTTGATCATTCTACTGCGATATAGAATTTTCAAGAAGCCTCTGAACGTTGACCAATAACCCGAAGCGGAGTTCTTTGTAACCTTTCTGTCGGGATGTCTAAGTTGTTTTGCGGATAGCAAGTATTCTCGGAATTTGTTGCAGAAGTCTACATCAATGTCTTCAAAGGTACATTTACCATGGGCAAAATTATTGAAGTGCTGATACACAAATCCCCATTTCTGATCATGCTTTCCAAGTTGACTTCGATAATATTCCAAAAAATCGGCTTTGAATTTTCGCTTGTCGAAGAAATCATAACGTTCGTTTACGATAGCTTCATAACGTCTGCAACGGATTGCTTCAGCCTTCTCATACATTGTGGTGTTGAAGTCACGTTCACGTTGGTTCTTGGGATTGGCATATATATAAATGTTCAATCCCTCATGACGAATAGTCTTCATTGTTTCTTGTTCACGATAACCAGGATAATAATCCAAATAAAAGGAAATCATTCCATTCTTTAATGGACGCGTTCTAAGAGTTACAGTTTTACACTCTGCCATACTTAATAAAATTAAATTGTTAATAACTAGGGTTTTCTGTTTGTTTCTGTCGCAAAGGTGAATAATGAAAACATGCAGAAATCATTCAGCATGAAATAATTTTATAATTTCTGTAGTCATTTGGAATTTCTGCTATTTTTTCACTCCCATTACGCGGTCAAAGTCCACTTTCAGGAACTTAACAAAGCGTCCTTTCTTCTCTCTTTTGATTTCGTGGAAGCGGAGAGTGTTATAAACGGACTCTCTGGTAAGGTTGAATTTCTTCATTGCTTCCTGTACTGGGTAGTATTCTGCTTCTTTTTCTTGGCCGGAAGATTTGGATAAGTCGAAATGCAATTTTGAATAGAATATTTGTCCGTGTTCTTTCTTAGATGGTATGTTATTCCGATAGACTTGCGAACGGATGGCTACACGGGTCATGCCGTACTTCTCCTGAATCTCTTCGGGAGTGTACCATTCGGTAAGGTCATTATCAACCTTATACTTAGCAAAAGCAGCATCGATATGCTTCTTGCTGTAATAATTGAACTGACGGATTTTTACTTTTGGGATGTTATGCTCACGAGTGTATGTCCATACCCATTTAGGGTTTACCTTGTACTTTTCTGCTATTTCTTCTGCAGTGTAGTACTCGGCAATATCAAATTCGACTTTTGTTACTACTCGTTCATAAGGCTTGGATTTTAACATTAGCTCAATATCAGCTCTGCGTATAAAAGACATTCTTGAACTGATTCTTGATGCTCTTAACTTTTCTTCCTTGACTAATTTGTAGATGTATTGACGAGATACACCCATTACTTTGGCTGCTTGTGAAAAAGTAAAGTACTCTTGGCTCTCTAATCGCTTCTTTACTTCCAACAATTCCTGACTGTGGATGAGTTCCATTCTTCGCTCTTTCATCCGATGTTTGTAACCTCGGCTTGAGCATTGATGACTGCAATAATTAGTGGTGGTCTTTTGCGCTATAAAGGGCTTACCACACCATTGACAAATTCTTTTTACTTCCATGTTATTTTCTCCATATTTTTAATGAAACCATAAAGTTTTAATTTCGCTTTTTGTCTCTCTACGTAAACCATTGTACACACATGTCATCAAATGCCTTAGTGTGACATCGGCCATATTGCGGTAAATGTTCCGCGGTAGAAATACGGTAGAAAAATATGGTGAAAAACGGGTGTTTACCCGACTTATCTGGAATATGGATAACAAAAAAGCCGCTGAAATTCAGCGACTTCCTTATAGTTGACTCTAATTAGTTACAGTTGTTTAC
>JAXJRB010000049.1:0-39796 GCA_036310845.1 Lachnospiraceae bacterium
AATCAAATATATAGTAGGGATGGAATAGCCCTAACTCATACGCCTGTGGACATCGTGTAAGACATATCAATACAGTTCGTATTGTTGTGCAGTGGTGGCTGAAGCAGGAAGCTACGACTTCTATAAGTCGGAGTAGTTCACGATATTAAGCGTGAATTCTCGGTTATGCTATTGCCGAGTAGTCTCTCACTTCTTCTTACAAATATAAAAAAAGCAACATCTCTCTATGATTGAATGTTGCTTTTTTACTTGCAGCCAGATATTAATCTGTAGTATTCTTTTCTTTTTCTTCTTTCAGCTTACGTCTTTCTTCTCTTTCTTTTTGCCGTTCTTCCAGTTCCATCTCTCTAACGTTATGCTGATGCTCATATTCCTCAAAATATGTATCGAATGCAGGCATTCTTAATCCTCCTTTCTATTTTTTCTATACTTTATAACCATCACAATTCCCAGAACGATAATACCAACCAGAATAGCAGCAGTAATGATATATGTCCATGATAACTGACTAACGGTTTCTGTAATAGATGTAGATACTGTTGACAGTTCTTCTGTCTCTTCTTCAACAACTTCAATAGTCACAGGAAGCTCCTCGGTCAGCGCAGGCTGTGTTTCGGATGACTCAGCTACCGTTTCTTCCACAGTTTCTACAACTTCCTCAGTGGGTACTTCGGTTGTGACATCTGCAAGCTCTGATTCTTTCTGCGCCGCTTCTTCCTCTAACTGTTCAATAGCCTTATCAATTAAAGAAGGATCAGTTTCGCTGAACTCATAATAGGAGAAGTCTCCGGTTTCTGGATTATCAATTATTACGGAACGGTTCGATGGATCCACGTCTGTAAAGTAGTTATTGGATGCATAAACCTGTGTAGTTCCGCCATCAAGGGAGAATTGGTACCAGTTAGTAGATGCTATTCCAGTAACAGTAATCTGGTCGTGCTGGTTTAATTGTCCTACCTTATTATATGTAGTATCAGCTCCGTCACGGTAATTAACCTGCTGTGTTGCCCACATGGTTTTTGGTGGATCAAGAGGAGCTACTGTAAATGCTGTTTGCGCTGGAACCGGTGTTCCTGCTGGAGTTACGGGAGTCTCGGTGGCAGCAGGTGGTGTTATAGGAGTAGAAGAGGTCACAGGAGTATAGTCTACATCTGTATATCCCATTGATTGAAGTTCTTCCACATAATCACCAAAAGCATTGTAATTAGTAACGAAATACTGAATAATACGGCTGTCAAGACAGCGATTTCCGTATCTATCGTAAAAACCATAATATTTTATTTCAGCCATAGCCGCTTCTTCACCTTCAAAGTGATAAGCACCTACAATACTTTGAAACCTTAGTTGCATAATCGCACCATTAGGACAAGATGATAATAATTCTTCCATTTCATCATATTCTGAAGGAACATCAAAAGCTTTATATTCATTATAAGAACTTATGGATGTTAGTAGTAATAAAAAAATTATTGCAATAGTTATACATTTATGTTTCATAATAAAAACCTCCTAAATTTCTTTTAAGTATATGTATAGTATACCACTCATATTAAATGTGTCAACTTGGTCAAAATGACAAAACAAGCGCAATTAAGTATATTATAATTATCTTATGGATTGTAAGAAAATACAAGATATTCAAAACAACTAATTGAAAAAGAATGTGGAGCATTATAAAATATAAGAAAAAATTGTGTTGCGAAGGAGAAAATATTAAGATTTGATTCTTTCCTGACAGCACATGATAACTGTATTCAGGAACTTTTAAACAGTAACCATAAATACCCGTCCAGTATGGGATTAAAATATTTTGTAACCTGTTAACCATTGCTACGGGTTCGACTGGATCCGTCCACGTTAAACTGTTCATCGGAATGGTTTGTGGTAAAATTCCCTAAATGCTTTTATAGCATGTAAAAGATGCTGATAACTATAACAAACGGAATCTTATAAAAAAAAGAGCCGGATAACCGACTCTTTGATATAAAGATAGCCTAAGTGATGTTACTCAGGTTGGGAACCTGCCGCTGACTCAGCGTGCAGAGCAGTCAGGAAATAAGAAAAACCTTAAGAAAATTGTCATATGGTGACAAGCAAAACAAATTTACAAAATAGTATAACGGTGATAAAATTTATTAGCAGCGGATAAAGTCAATAGTATTACACACAAAATTGATAACAAAAAAAATGTACAAAATTTGTTGAAAGTCAATAAAAAAAGGGAGTTTTTTCTGTACTTTTGTCCATATTAATAAGGATAACTTATATAGTATAATAAAAATACAAAAGATGATATTTCTTATATGTTAGGAGGTGTCACTTTTTGGTTACTAATAAAAAACAAATACACGAAAAAAATGGAGATGAAAAAATGGGAAATGTAAATGTTATATATCCAAAATTAGACTTAAGTTTAATTTTAGGAAAAGGTACACAGATTTCATCTCATGAGGCTCTGCAAGATGCAGTTGTAATAAATTGGGGTAAAGATGTACTAAATGGAAAACATAAAGATACCTCAATTATTAAATCTAAAGAGAATGAGGACAAATGAGATGTGCAAAGTAGGAGATATTATCGTCGTCAACAAGGCTAAAGTTAATAATAAGGAAATAGGAAGACATTCTTTTATTGTATTAAATACGGATAAAGGAGAAATCGAAGGATTACCATTTGACCTTGTTTGTAATTTAATGTCTTCTTTTGATGGAAAGGGTGATGATTATAAAGCAAAGAAATTATCTTATCCTGAAAATATGCCATACTCACCTAATGATGAAAATATTATAGATGGACATGGTAAGGAAGGTTTTATAAAAGCGGGTGTATACTTTTTTTTTAACAAAGAGAATACAGATTTTTATGTTATTGGAAATGTTGAAATAGCTTTATATTTAAAACTTTTAGAGTTTATCAATAACATGAATGAAAAAGATATTAAGTATATAATTGATAATTTGAAAAATTAGCAATACAAATAAGGCTATAAAAAAGAGCTTGTTTAATCAGAAACAGGCTCTTTTTTTGTAGCTATATTTACAAAAATATTTAAAGTGGTATACTATACATGATAAGGAGGTAACAGTTTTAATGAGGATAAAAATAAGAAAATTAATCATATTTTTTTCAGCGTTACTGCTTTTAGTAGGAATAACAGTATATGCTGCAGGAACAGAGTGGGAGAGTATTCATGATGGATTATATCAAGATCCCATAACAGGAAACTTCAAATACGAATCTATTGACAGAAAAAAAGCATCAAATGTGTATTATAAAACGCAAGGTTTTACAATCACAGCAGTAGGACCAGATGGACAACTTATGGGTGAAAATTATCAGATAACTGTTCCCTTGACGGGACCATATGTAATTGATGAAGAATCGGAAACCGGAGTGGCAGGATATAAGAAGTATACTTATACCATACCATATGATGAAATTTTGAAACTAATTTTCGAAAAAAATAAGGACTGGTATAATTCCATCGTTAATCCTGTAGGCGAAGTCAAAATACAGGTGGATGCTATTATTGCAGTACATGATAAGAATAAATATGGTTCTTCGTTCCCGTGGTCAGGAAGGTTAAATCCAAGTACAGGTGAATACCAAGGAGACTTATGGGACTTAAATAACTGGAAAGACTTAAAACATTTGTGGGGATGGCGAGATCCGAATTGTTTTGACAGCCATTACGGCAAACAGATGGTTATTGTTCCTGCTCCGCCACCACCACCTGAGGACGATGAAGAGGATGAGGACCCAGTAGACCCAGTAGACCCAGTAGACCCAGAGGACCCGTTTGACCCATATAATCCAAGAACGGTGATAGGAAAGGAAGAGCCAGAGTATTATACTTATAATTATTCCACATCTGGACAATTCGATATAGGTGATGGCATTCCTACATCAGAATACGTTACAAACGGATATACAGCTGATGGCTGGTATGGAACAGCAACTGTAAATAATAAGAAGGCAAGAAAGACCTATTATTACAATGGCTGGATTAGTTGGCCAGAAACCATAAAGGTAGAAGATGATAGTGTAACATTGACAGATGGAAACGGAAATACCTATCACCCAACTGTTGATGTTGCAGTTACAAGACGGGAACCGTATTATTATCAAGTACAAAGAGAAGTAGGATATTGGTATATAGAATATGCTTCCTTCTACGATCTCATGGGAGTTATGACAACAAATCAGGTATTTCCAGATGATGGAAAATATGAGTATAACAGTTTAGGAACGACCAATATAACTTGTACAGTAAATGGAGTCGATATTACAACAATAACAGACCAGTTACAGATAGATTATATACCAAATGATAATTATCATGTAGATTGGCCGGTGCAATCTACATCATCACTTACCATTCATGGAGGCAGTAAGGATGCTGCAATCAACGAATTTAGAGCTACAGCGGAAGGAACTATTACGGCATCGAAAGATATTTATGTAAGGAATGATCATCTGCAGGTAGAATGGTATTACACAACAGGATATACAAATGAAACATATATGGACGGTACACGTTATCAGTTTCGTGATTTCGAATCTTATCCAGAGAATCCAAGAAGTTTTTCCTATATTCAGGAAAGTGATTATGGAGAAGAAACAGAAGAAAGGGTAGGAAAGATTCCAAGTACACTTGCTAATGGAGATTACTATACCTGTGTAAATGCCGGATATGAACAATTTGTATGTGGAAGTCATTTGTTAACGTCAGATTTTGGATCGTCTGTATGGCATGATACTGGAAAGTGGCATAAATATCCGAATGTAAATGAAGATAATCATAATCCACCACACACAGGAAAGGAGATGGCTTGTGATATCCATGGATATCATCACGATGACTCAAAGATTACACTAAAAACAGAACGTATTCTTGCAGGATATGAGCAAAATGAAGCAATCGTGGTACATACACCGACTATATCACCGGTTATTATCACAAATCCGGACAGTACACAGCTGGTACCAGGAGGAGAAAATTCAAACATGGACTATCAGTTACTGCTGGATGGAACATACACGATTGAGTTTACACCGGAAGAGCATATGGAGCATATCGGATATCCTCAGATGTCACAGAATCTTTATAACAAATATTGTAAATTCAAACAGGTAGCATTTCCGTTTGTTGTGCAATTAGATGGAGATATCCATACGCCGGATAATAACACAACGGATTGCAACGGAAATCCGAAACTGGCAGGATATACAAAGTGGATAGACCTTCCAGACTTCTCTATCAATGGTTTTTATATCCCGCCATGGACCACGGAAGATGACGAGTATGTAATCCAGTTCCGTGTGGCACCGGAAAATGTAGAATCTGTGGATCCATTGACAGGGGAAGTAACAAACCATATTGATGACCAGGAATGGCTACTGAACCATACCATGGGCGGGGAGCCTATATATAAATATGTATCTTATTATTCCGTCAATGTGCAGATATCCGGTCGTATTTATGACTTCCAGGCAGTAGGTATTAATGATAAGGATACATTTTATGGAAAAAATCCAGATACAGGAAAGAGCTGGGGATATGGATACCTGGCACAAAACTTCCCGTTTTGTCCTACATACCAGGAAAAGCGTTCGGGTATATATAACAGACTTGGTGGAAATTATGTAAGATATACGGTTGATGGTAATTTGACAAATAGATGGAATCCACTTAATACATTGCCGTTTTCTGTAGGACGATCTCAAGCTATGAGTGGAGAAGGAACACTGAGAAAAGGCAATACATTTGCATTTACGGTAAGGACTATTGCTAATCTTTGGGATGAACAGGATGATTATATAATTATTAAACCTACTTTCCGATATATCAGCCCGGAAGGAATTACGAAAGAAGTAAATGTGTACTATAATACTTCTACTCCAGATGGTGAGAAAAAGTTGCATCTTGTTCCATATGGTAGTGACGTAGACAAAGCAAATGTATTTAAGACAAGCATATCAGATGAAAGATTTGACGGCTCTTATTATACAGAAGATCTGAGCATTAACAGAACGATTCCGCAGGATGATGCAGATTATTCAAGACTCAAATATAATGCATACATGAAAGAAAAGAATCCTACCTATCCGGATGATGTATTCCAAAATACAAATGCATACTTGAACAAGAAGGAAGAATGTTACTGTTTATCTCAGATAACGTTGAATAACAGATTGAGATTGCTTACAGGAAATGTGGAACAGCTGGAAATGAATCTTGCAAAGAATCCGGGAGAAGTTACGTATATCAAAGATAAAACAGATGCTGGTAGTTCATATGAAGTCAAAGAGGCAACAAATCCACAGATGTGGGACCAGTTCCGAATGAGTATGCAAACATGGTTTGGTGAATACTATATTCCAAATCAAATATTTGTAACCGATGCTACTTTTACAGAGGATGCTGATGGTGACGGTATAGAGGAAACTTATGATGATGTATATGACTACATTGCTGTGAAGGGTTCAATAGATGGAACGGAAGATTTCTTTATCGAAGATGGCTATTTGGTTGTGAATTTTGAGATAACGACCTATAATAATGGACAGCCTCATTTGACTTATGCTGCTACCAATAAAGATCAGTGGGTAGTAGAAGGAATGACAGATAAAGTTAAGGTTGGAGATCCTGATGTGGATAATGAGATAACTATTCCGGTAAAACCTGGAGACATAGCAATCGTAGACCTTGGAAAATCAGTAAATGATTTCTGGTATGTAGGCTTTAACAGAATTAATTAAAAAAAAGATGTGTTCAATTTGAACACATCTTTTTTTATTAAAAAGTAATATTTGGGCGAGTCCATTCAATTAATAAACCTATAAATATCAATTCCATATATACATACAATATTCTATCGTATTCCATTTTATCTTACCTTCCTTGATAATTATAGTTTCTCAAAAAAGTGTACCATAAGTACAAAAAAATATCACCAAAAAGAAAGTACTAGATTTCGACAAAATTCGACAAAAATATATAAATAGAAAAATTAATACAATAAAATTTGTGTTCAAGTTGAACACAAAATACGTTTAAAATATATGAAAATCAAAATAGGGCATAGTATGTTTGACACCGATTCTCTATAAGTGGTATAGTATACCAAGAGGGGGGAGAGAAAGAGGTGTTTATGCAAAAAAAAATAATGGCAATACTGATACTGGTGGTACTATTATGCAATACAAATGTAATGGGAGTGTTAGCTGCACCAAATGAAGCTCCGAATCCTGAAGTGTCAGGAATACTTGAAGAACCTGTAACAGGAGTGGAATATATCCTATATAATCCAGATAAAACAACTTCAACAAGTGGAAAACCAATTATCTTTGTATTTCACGGGATAGAATCTTCCGAGTCAGAATTGGATGCGGGAGGAGGGCTGGCAGCGTATCAGCTGATATGTCGAGATGTTATTAAACCAAATGCTCTTATTGTGTTTGTAAGAAAAGATTATGGTAATTGGGCAGATAATAGTGAGTATAGTTTAAAATCACAAATATATGCAACTTTCATACATAATATGTTAGCATCAACAGGAGCCGATACATCAAGAGTATATTATTATGGATTTTCGATGGGAGCATGGGATGGTCCTGCAATTATCAAAGCTAGTGGAGAAGGAACATTTAAGGCGGCGGTATTTAATGATGGAAATCCTTTTGTATATATTACAAATGATGAACTGGAACAATATGTTCTTAATAACAATGGTGGCATAAATGGTGGTAATGGAGGAAATCAGAATAATTTTAATAATAACGAAAAGAGAGGAGCTATATTTATCGGAGAGAGCCATGTACATAAACTAGAAGAAGGAATGACACCAAATGATATTGCGTGGGAACAGCCATCTACTTATTTATCCAATACAATTAAAACGCAAAACAAGAGTTATATATATGATTATGGAGTGAATGGAAATGGTAATAATGGAAATATTTTTTTTATACATACATTAAGTGCTGTTGGGGCAACAGAACCGGAGTATGGAACTCCTGGACAGGGTACACAACAGGCCTTTCCTGAATGGCTATATGATGGTGATGGTACAACAAACGGTATCAGAACTTATCAGGGGACAGCTACAGCATTTGAACGTGCCAAGAAGATAATATCCAGTAATCCGGATATAGATTCCTGGACTGTTGTTGTGATGCAGGGATACTTTACACCTGGACTAGGAGTAGGGGCATGGGATAAATATATAAGTAACCTGAATAGTATGAAATCAGCATTATCACAATTAGGTTGTGCAAACTTTTATGTAAGTTCTACACCGCATACAAATGCCGATATATGGGAACAAGAAACATGTTATGCATATGGTAGGAATGCTGTTATACAAAATCTACAGGGAGCAGATAGCAATGCATCAAATACTAATATAGATCAATACAATAGTTATGTCAGTGCAAAAATGCAAAATTATATTAATGTAACGGATACAAGCGGAAATAATCCGCTAGGAAAAGACGGAAATGCTTACCGCCAATATAAAACAGTGGGCATGGTAGATGCTTCATTTAGTTTTGACCGATATGCTCATATAGATATGAATCATTATGATGCTTCGACTATGTATGCCTGGGCTGAATATGTATTGACTTATATAGATGCACAATCAGGAGTTAATAATGGAAATAACATAAATGGCAATAATGGAGCAAATCAAAATGGAAATGCTCATAACTGGCTAGGACTAAAAAGTATTTATTTGATAGAAGGTATTGAAAACCATTATGAAGCGAATGCTGGGGCTAATACAGAAAGAGGAAGAAATGCACTGTTTTTAGCATCTTTTGCAGGAAATTTGAAGATAGAGGACCACAGTGGTAAGACACAAGACTGGGTTAATGGCTTTGGTGCAGCACAGAAAAATGGAGATGCAGCAGTTCCACCTTGGAATTGTATGGAAGCAGGAGATGCATATAATTGGTTATTACAACAATAGGTGTAAAACACCTTGCAAAAAGAATTAAACTAGTGTATCATTAAAGTATCATTTAATTTCATTTATTTAAAATAAATTTGCAGATAGAACACATGCGTCTATCTGCTTTTTTAATATATAAAAGCATATTCTGTTTTGCAGTTTCTTATTTATAGGGGATGTAAAAACCGGGTATGAATTATAAAGAAAACATAAGTGCTAATCGGAAGATAATCCATGGATATATGTCATTAATGGCATAATCGCAAGGGATATTTTACGAGATAGTGCTTTTTTTAATGGAGGGAAATAGTATGATGAATAAGTTTTTTCAGAACATGGAAAAAGAAAATGAAGTAACGAGGGTAACAGCGAAGAAATGTGCACAAATTATATTAGAATTTCGATGCACAAAAAATGGAAAGCTTGAAGACTTGAATGATAGAGAAAAACATCGTCTAGAATACTCTTATGAATTTCTGGATAATCTGTTCAAAAAGTATGGCTTGGCGTTACATACTGCAGAAGAGTATGAAACTATAATTCGCAGCGTTGCGCAGTAGAAGTAGAAAAAAGCATTCGATTGAATGCTTTTTTTTTATGCGTAAAATTAAGTTGTCATGTAGGTATCCAAAAGAAAGAAGAAATCATCCATCAACTGAGACAGGGATAACATACAGCGAAGCTGTTCATGGAGCATATTATATTGATGAGCCTTGATAGCATTCACAATAATCGAATCTATGGGTTTAATCTTCAGGTCCATATCTTCAAAGAAATTACGACTATCTGGTTCTTCTATGAGATATTCAGCCATAGGAACGTATAGTTCTTCTATATCCATTGGTTCTCCAGCAGTAATATTTTCAATAGCTTCTTTATAAAGAGTAAAAAATTCACGTAGTATATCAAAAGACGCTTGTAAAACAGCCATATTATCATGGCATTCAGCAAACTTTAGCTTGTTGTATTTCTGAATAAAATCATTAAAAAAGCCGGGTAAATGGGAATATACCATTTCCACACGTTTATAGGCGAAGGGCGGTATTTCTTCAGAACCATAGACTGCCTTTTTTACAAGACTAGTAATTTCTTTTTTATATATTGTTTCATTAATGGACCGATTCTTTAAGATTTCACTAGCCCAGGTATAAGCATCTGCAATCAAATCAGAAATTTCTCTTTTTTCTTTCTCTGTATTTAGTCCGTTTAATTCTTTCAGTTGTATCTTATGATCCAAATAAGTAATTGGAGTTGTTGTTTCTTTCCTATGCATGATAAAATCCTTTCGCTATGGTAGTACTGAAAACAGTATCTTTACTTCTAATATATCATTTTATTTAAATCTGTCAATTTTGCTAATGACTTGTCAAAATAATAAATAGTGGTATACTATACATAGAGCGATGAAAATGAATTTTTAGAAGGGAGGAAATGCAGGATGAGTAGATATAATAGGTATCCTGCAAGGTCTTATGAGAATACAATATTTAATAATCATTTTTCTACTTGTATTTATGGGAATATCAATACCACTTTTTTTTGATACGGATTTTATGACAAAGGCAGCACATCAAAATGATGAATACTCACAATATCTTATTACAGCAACGGAAGGAAGTCTTGCATCGGTTACTAATGACAGCTCACAGCAATATATTTTTGCAACCAGTGAAAAACGAAAAAAAGCGGTAGATACATTTTATGAGGTACTTATTAAGTGTTTCAATTATGAATATACTACTTACGAAGAATTGGTTAAGCATTACGTACCATGTATCTTTTTAATTGATACAGATGGATATTATATTGAATATACTTCAGAGTATACAAACGAAGAAGGGGTGTACTGTTATGAACAGTTGATAACACCTATTAATAAATGGGCAAAAACATATTCTATTGGTGGTGGAAGCCGGACAGAAATCTATACGGTTGAATATCACTTAGATGATACGGTAACAGTAATATATAAGGATAGACATGATGAAGTACGGACATATTCTGGTAATTATGCGACAGTATATAAAAAATATGGAAATCCGCAAGAATTAAGTGTTTTTGCAAGTTATGAAGCGTTTCAGGCAGAAAAAATAGATACCATAATTAATATATTACAGGATCAGTTAGAATATTATATTAATACATATGATGGATTTTTGAATCAAAGGAATAATACACAGTATGAATTTACACTACCACAATTAACTGGTGACAATTGGGCAAGATTAATTGACAATCCGACAGTAATATCCTTTCTGCAAGGTAGAAATGACAGGGTGATAAGTACCAATTATAATGTATTCGCATTTGCAGGTGCGGAAGTGGAAGAAGATATACCATACTACATACGTAAAGATGATACCGGAACAAAGTATTATCATAGGGATTTCTGCTCAAAATTATATAATTACGATATGCAGCAAAAGTATTCCATGGTTGATGCAGCAAAGAATGGAGCTTATCCTTGTCCAGATTGTGTGAAATAGCTTGCAAATTATTTTCTGCATGGTATAATATACTCATACAAATTTCATTTTTATAGTAATCATTTAGCAGATATACCATTTAGGTCTATCTGCTATTTTTTATGCAACAAAAACAATCCGCACTAGCGGTTTATATAAAATATAAAAATAAAAAAGGAGGTATGGAATGCTACCACAAGTATTTTTTCCTGCATTATCAGTATGTGGAAGTAAAGATGGTGTATTGAGCAGCAAAAAGGAAAATCATGTTTCATTTAGAGCCATGAATAATCATGTGCAGAATGGGGCAATGAGAACTATTTATGTGTTTAATGCATTTGACGAGATGGCCGAAAGAGTTTCTAGAATGAAGCTCAAAACGGATTCACAGGTAGTTATTTTTGCAGAAATGAAAGATTACATCGATAAAGAAGAAGGAGTAAAAAAACAATCTTTCACAATTACAAAAATTGATTTTCTTATTACAAAGCCAAGAGAAACAAAGTCTACACAGGAAGAAAATAAGGAAACAAGTAAAGGTAATTCTAAGCAATCAAGTAAAAGTGAGATGCAACAGAATCAGCCTGAAAAAGTGGAAACAAATACTGCAAAAAAATCAACTACCAGCAATGGAACTATTGATATTGATGAATTTGCCAGAATGTTTGGCGAATAGAATTGAGGTGTTTTATGACAGTAGAAGAAATTAGAGACATCTATAGTCTATATGAAGAAAATAGACAGAACAACACTCTAATAAAGGAGGGTGTTGTTGATAATTTATTAAGACAGCCTATGAATATGATGCTCCTTAATGGAGAAGTCATTGATACAAAGGTGCTAAATGAAGCATGGAGACAGATAAAAAAAATTGAAAAAGCAACCAGTGAAATAGCCGATGATGACAAGTTCACAGAAGAAGCCAATAAAATGTATAAATCGATAAAGTCAGATCAGGTTTATAGTGGATACTTTGGAGAATTTTTTAGTATGGTAATTCTAAAAGGTGTGAATGACATTATTGTGCAAAAATTTTCTTAAAAATCTGGAGCGCATAAATGTGAAGAAAAGTAGTTTACATGGTAAGATAGACAGTCCAATAAATGGGCTGTCAGAAAGACTAAGAGGGAATGAAATGAAGAATTTTACAAATATGATAAAACTTCTGTTTTTAAAGAAGAAATATATTAGCAGACTCTGTGGATATTATGGAAATCCTCAAGAAGTACGTGACCATCTACAATTTATGGCAAAAAAATATCAATTTCTTTCGGTTTTTCTAAAAAAAGATATTGATGATTTTGATAAAGAAGTTGAAAAAGAATATCAAAACTATATTGAAGGATATCAAAACTATATTGAAGGTATTGAATTAAGTCCAAAATATGCAACAGGTTGTTATAATTGTCCATGGGGCGATGGAGAAGGGGGATGTACTATTCCTACCTATTGCCCAAATTATTAGTTAGAAATAGCATTGAGTGTGCGTTAACAATAGGAACTGAAGTGAGGAGATACTTATAAATGAAAGGATTAAAAAAGAAAATTAGTTTGTTATTAGCTGTTGCATCTATTGCGACATCATCTTTTAACAGCTCTGCAAATGAATTGGAAATATCATTAACAGAATACATTGTGAAGAATACAGAAGCATCAATCACCCAGAATCCAGCTCAATTTATTATCGACACGGATTTTTCTAGCGATGTAGATGACGCTCTTGCAATTAGTACAGCGATGTATTATCAAGATATGAAAATGATTAATGTTAAGGGTGTTGCGCTTTGTTGTACATCAACTCGTAGTGCTCATGCTATGTCTGCCTTAATGGGACAACATAAGTACTGGGATATACCTATTGCATGTAGTGTGAAAACAGGAATCCCAATCAGTAGTTCATATCATTTGGGAATGACTACATATCCACATAAAACAGAATATTTTTCTGATGTAGTTAATTTCTATCGTATGATGTTAGCAAGTTCACCTGAAAAAATAAATATCGTTGTTTTAGGCCAGATTACTAACCTTGATTATTTATTGAAGAGTCAACCAGATGTACATAGTACCCTTAATGGTTATGAGCTTGTAGCTGAAAAAGTAGATACAATCTATTTCGTTGGCGGTAAGAGTGATGGCAGACTTGAGAATAATATTTTTTATTGTGGTTCAAATTCTGTACCAAATCAATATCATGGAACGACTAGAATTGCTGAGGCTGCAAAAAATGTAGCTAATACAGCACCATGTCGCATGGTATGGATGGAGGCGGACATCGTTGGGTCTTTTTCAGTAGGTGGTTTTTTAGAAAAGACCGATAGAAAATCAGAAGATATCCTGACAAAAGCATTGAAAGATTTTGGTACTTCATGGGGTTCTGCTAGTTTTGACCCATTTGGTATTCATATTGCAGCTTTGGACGCTAATGGTTTACTTACCGAAAATATGATGGAATTACAAACGGGAACTATGCGAGTTAATTTGAACGGTACATCTTATTTCACTTTAAACGACCCAGCAAGAAATCATTTTAGAGTGGAAAAATTAGCAAATGATGGATATTACCAGTCAGAGATTAATAAAGCTCTTGCATATGAATATACAAAACGTAGTGGAAACAAAGATATTCGATATTAATCACATATAAGAAATAAAAAATAACAAGAAAAATATATCTTTCTTGTTATTTTTTTTATGATATCTGATCGGAAAAAATGATATTCAGCTAGACTGAAATTTCACTGAGAATTAAAATTTGAAAAAGGCGACATGAGTCGTCTTTTTTTTTAACAAGCATCCATAAATTGCAATATATAAAATATATGGTATACTATACATGTGAAAGCCGATAATATTTCAAGGGAGGTTAGACGTTATGATAGAACAATTAAAGTTATTTGTAGAAAACGGAGGAAGAATACGAGAAAATGAGGAACCAAAGTTTGGTGAGCCTTTTTATGGTGAGTATATGCAGCAATTTCTTTCTTTACATTACAAGCCGGGAGATAGGGTGAAATTACAAGAGAAAATTCACAACAATGAAAGCAAAACATACGAAGGAATCATTATTGCTCTAGACTATAGCCTCTCGTTGCTGATTTCCGGAAAAAAAGTTCATAAAGACAAACGAAACAAAAAGGATATTCGGTATATATTTATAGAATCTATAGAGATGGTAGAAGCAGGTGATGGAACATTCGATATCTCGACAGTCGATCCGGATTATTGGGAATCGAAAAATAACCGCAGTAAAATGGATGAAGATTTCAATCACAGAAAAACGGAACATCGTAAAAAAGTAAGACTTCAAAACCAAAAAGAATTTACGCAGGTATATCGGGATGTTGATTTTGATAAATCTCATGTAATAAGAATCAATGATGGATGCAGTATGTATTGGCCGTTTGATTATGAGAGTATAAGTGCGGAAATCTTTATGGTTAGAGATGAGAATAAGATCACTTCCATTCCATGTAAAACAGGAACGCCATTTCCTAATAAGAACCACTTCCACGCATACAATTGCAAAGTAAAAGACAGATATCCTGACTTATACTTATATCTTCCTGACAATGGTTTCAGGTATGAGGATGTTAGTATTGTCTGTGTGTGGACAATTCATACAACTATTTCAGGGAAAGAAACGGTAGTGAAAGTCGTTAACATACATCAGATAGGGGAAATCAAACCAATCGAAGACGAATACAATATGATATTTATCGATATGCATAGTAACCCGTTACTTGCCTACGGAGAGTCCCTGTTCACAGATTCTAATCAAGTGTCTATGTTAACGCACATGATGGATAAAGATATGTACAGTGTTCTCGATATCAAAGAAGATGTTGCCATAATGATAAAAACACCAGAAAATCAGCAAGAAGCGGATAAATATCTGATTATGGCGAATCTGGCAGTGAACAGTTTTAATATGCAAGAAGTATTGCAACGCATAACATGTGAACAAGCAGAATATTTTCCTAACATTGAAGTTTTCTGTACTATTGATCAGGAGCCAAAACGATATTATTCAGGTTCTTGGTATAGTTGTAGAGAGAAGTATCCATTTAAAATGCTTGAAAAATAATTTTTAGTTCCTTCAAGGGGGTTTTTTGTCTATGAAGTTAGTGGTTTGTGAAAAGCCGAGTGTTGCGCAGGATTTCGCTGCTACATTGGGTGTGCAGGGTAGACATGATGGGTATATAGAAAATGACGAATACATAATAACATGGTGCGTTGGTCACCTTGTAACGTTGTGTTATCCCGAAGAATATGATCCAGGATTAAAGGAATGGAAGTTAGAAACATTGCCGTTTTTGCCAGCACAGTATAGATATGAAATAATCAAAGATGTAAAAAAACAATACGAGATTGTAAAAAAGCTGTTAAATCGCCCAGATGTAGACGTTATTTATAATGCAGGAGATGCGGGACGAGAGGGAGAATATATCCAAAGGCTAGTTCAACAGACAGCAGGATATAACCGTAAAGCAAAAATGATGAGAATCTGGATAGATTCACAGACACAGGATGAAATTAGACGAGGTATCCGAGATGCAAAGGATGCATCCTGTTATGACAGATTGGCAGATTCCGCGTATATGAGAGCAATAGAAGATTATGCGATAGGAATCAATTTTTCAAGGGCATTGTCATGTAAATTCGGGTATGAGTACAACCAGAAGATAAAATCAGACAAGTATAAACCATTAAGTGTGGGACGAGTTATGACGTGTGTACTAGGCATGATCGTAGACAGGGAAAGACAGATACGTGCCTTTAAACCTACCGATTTTTACAAAATAAAGGCAGATACTGGATTTGAGAGCTTATGGAAAGCAGTGGAAACATCCCATCTGTACGAGAACCCAATTTTGTATAACGAAACGGGATTTAAGACACAAAGGGCGGCAGAACAGTTTATTGCAGGACTACAGAAAAAGCCGAGATTAAAAGTAGAATCTGTAGTAAAAAAGATGGAGAAAAAGAATGCCCCGCAGTTATTCAATCTTGCTGAATTGCAGAATGAGTGTTCCAAACGGTTTAAAATAAGTCCGGATAAAACATTGGAAGTGGCTCAAAAATTATACGAACAGAAACTGACTACTTATCCAAGAACCGATGCAAGAGTATTGTCAACAGCTGTTGCAAAGGAAATTGATAAAAACATCAGGGGGCTTACGAAATACAGCTACAAAAATGATGTGGCAGAAAACATATTGTCAAATGGCTGGTATAAAGGTATTTCTTCATCAAAGTATTGTGATGACAGTAAGATAACAGACCATTATGCAATCATTCCAACGGGCGTAACGGATGATTCCGGATTGAATGATATAGAACTTTCGGTGTTTCATTTGATAATAGAAAGATTCCTGTCTATTTTTTATCCGGGAGCAGTATATGAAAAGGTGGATGTTGTTTTATTACATCAATCAAAGGAAAGATTCTTTACATCTGAAAAGGTACTAAAAAGTCCGGGATATTTAGAAATAGTAGGGTATGAAAAAGAAAAGCAGTCCGGAGTATTGGGGAATATTGCGGAAGGTGACATTCTGGATGCAGAATATTCCATCAGTAAAGGGCAGACAAGCGCACCATCACGCTATACCAGTGGTAATATCATCCTTGCTATGGAAAATGCCGGTAATCTGATTGAAGATGAAGAACTGCGAGCACAGATTAAGGGTAGCGGTATTGGAACATCTGCTACTAGAGCAGAAACGATAAAGAAATTAGTTAAGATAGGGTATATATGCTTAAATCAGAAAACACAGGTTATAACGCCTCATACCGATGGAGAACTTCTATATGACATAATCAATGATAATATTCCATCACTTCTTAGTCCGAAGATGACTGCCAGCTGGGAGAAAGGACTTGCTCAGATAGAAAGAGGGGAAGTATCCAAGGAGCAGTATCAGGAAAAGCTGAACGATTATGTACGAAAAAGTGTAGAAGGAATCAAGAGTAAACAAGCAAAACAGGGCGAGCCGGATGAGAGTTTTGGTGTTATATTAGGAACCTGTCCATTGTGCAAAGGAGATATCGTAACGACACGGTTTGGTTGCGGATGCAGTAACTATAAAGAAAAAGGCTGTTGGTTTTCATTACCTTCCTTTGCATTAAAGCAGATGGATAATGAACAATTAGACAAGCTCATCACGAAGGGAAAAACAGATGTTATCAACAATCTGGTGGCAAAGAACGGAAAGAAGTTTGCAGCATCCTTTTATATCGATCATGAAGAAAAGAAGATACAAATGCTGTTTCCCGGAGGTTCTATGGAAAAGGAGGATACGACATTTATTTGCCCTCGTGCAAAGTGCAAGAAGGCTGGAAAGATGATGAAAAAGACAGGTTCACGGCTTTCTTGTGAGTGTGGATTTTCCATGTATACTACAATATGTGGCAAAGAGTTGGAAGATGATGAGATTGAGCAGATACTTGCTGGAGAAACCATATATGTAAAAGGACTGGTATCTCAAAAAGGAAAGAAGTTTGATGCAAATGTCAGGATGAAGCGAGATGGAAAGTTGGACATGTCCTTCGATTAATGCAAAAGACAAAATGTGTTCAAATTGAACACAAAAAGAGAGGTAATAGGGTTCTATCTGCTTTGCATGCTGAGCAGTGGCAGCTTCTCATTCATCAGTTTTGTAAAGAGTCTATTTAGTACAGAAAGGGCGGAATAGACTCTTTTTTTTCGTTATGTCAAAAGATTTATACGTACTCATAGAAAGTTGACACTATTCATAAAAGTGGTATACTATACCTATAATAACCATGAAAAAATATTGTGAGGTGAGAGATGAAGAAAAATAAATTACCATTGTGGTTGATAGTATTTATGATGTTATTAGTGGTTGGAATTGCATCTTTTAAAGTGCAGATACCGCTTGAATTAATGGAGAAAAGTAATACAGAAAATCAGCAAGAGAGCCAAAATGTACTGACTGAAATTACATCAGGAATATCAAAAGGCTTTACAAATTTCTGCATTATTACCAAGGATTTGATACATACCATAAATGGCGGAGAATCCCAATTTGATAGTGGTATTAATGTGTTGCTAGGTTTAGAAGAAATAAATTATTCTGATATCAGCAAAACACCGGCAGATACATCAGACAGTAATAGCAGCATTGCTGAAACAGTGAGCCAATCTGATAAGGATAAAAACGTAGGAACACTAACAGAATGCACTGTTGTAGAAGTAATAGATGGTGACACTTTCATAGGAGATTTTGGCGGTGTACAGGAAAAAATTCGATTGATAGGAATCGATACGCCGGAATCCGTACATTCAGATGATTCAAAAAATACGGTATATGGAGAATATGCAAGTCAGTATACAAAAGGAATCTTGCAGGAATCTGATACAGTATATCTTGAGTATGACGAATCCGTATATGATAAATATGGAAGAACACTTGCTTATGTATGGTTGAACGAGAATACATCAGATATTTCCAATATGCTCAATGCAAAGCTTTTATCGGATGGGTATGCTTGTGACAAGGTATATCAGCCAAATGACAGATATGCGGACGAATTTGAACAACTAAGGATATTTGCCGAAAGTAATGATGTAGGTTTGTGGAAAGATGCAGGATTCGAAAATTTGTGGGATTCGTGAGAGGAAGTTATAGATGTACAGTTTATTAAATATTGGAGTTGCAATATGCGTATTTACTTTAATTATAATTATTAGAGCTAGCCTTCATGATTATTCAAAAATAGAACCCTTAAAAATTGTAATGTTAGTGGGAATTGTGAAAGAAGGAAAACAGAAATGGAAATATTACAAAGAATAGGAAGTATAGCACTAATAATAGGAAGCTTATTATTTGCGTTCAGACCATTTGTTGAAGCAATAGGAGTAATTATTAACGTTATCTTAAATAGACCTTGCATAACGGATACTTCTACAGAAGAGCTGGATAAGAAAAGACGGATGCAAGAGTATTATATCATTGTAATAGGTTTTGTTCTCATAGGAATATCATCTATAAAATATTTGTTAAGTCAATAAAGATGATTGGACCATTAGCTCAGTTGGTTAGAGTAACCGGCTCATAACCGGTCGGTCACAGGTTCAAGTCCTGTATGGTCCATTGCCCTTATATTCCCAAGGGCAAATATAATTTTTTTCCATAATTAGGACAGAAGTTTTGCCGAGTTCAGAACTTCTGTCATGTGAAAGAAGTAAATATATATGGGGCTATCGCCAAGCGGTAAAGCACAGGGTTTTGATCCCTGCAGACACTGGTTCGAATCCAGTTAGCCCTGCTATCGAATGGAGAAGGAGGAGCGAATGGTATTTCGTGATACAGAATTTGAGATGCATAAGGCATTTAGGATATTAAGCGGGAATCCTCGGTTACTCAGTTGCCGAGATGAAAGCGTCTGCTTGCAGCCATCGAACGGATGGATGTGTTTCTGAGGACAATATTCGCAGATATATCGAACACCAGAGTAAATCTTACTGAAAGGAGTCATGTTATGCTGCTGTCACACAAGACTACTATACGATTAAATAGCAGATACTCAAACATCATCGGGCATATGTGCCATGCAGCATCCAAACTCTGGAATGTCTGCAATTATGAACGCCACCATTATAAGGAACTGGAGCTGACACAGTATCCGGACTGGTATTACCAGAAGAAGTACCACAAGGATAACATGTGGTATAAGTCTCTTCCGTCACAGACGGCACAGGAAGTATGCAAGGTTCTTGACAAGTCCTGGAAATCTTTTTACGCCCTGCAGAAATCAAAAGGTATCGAGAATCCACAACCGCCACGCTTTAAGCATGAGGGCATTGCCATTACCTATATGCAGAAGGGCATTGTACACGAAGCCGGTTCTGCCGTGATACGGCTGTCGCTGCCCAAACAGTTGAAGGGATATATGTCTGAATCCTATGATATCCATGACGACTATCTCTTTCTGGAAAATGAACTTTTCCGGAACATGGACATTATCAAACAGATTAAAATATATCCACCAACAAAGGGTGAGTGCAGAATTATCGTGGTGTCTGAAGTACCGGATATCAAAGAACTGCCGGATAACGGAAAATATCTTTCCATCGACCTTGGTGTACATAACTTCCTTACTTGTCTGAATTCAGAAACAGGGGAAAGCTTTATTGTCGGCAGAAAATATTTATCCATCTGCCACTACTATAACAAGGAAATCGGCCGAGTGCAGTCCCGGTGGTATTCTATCCAGAATGCAAAAGGCGTTCGTTACCCGAAATCCTCTGCACATATCGAACGCCTTTACAGACAGAAGAACGATGCCGTTCTTGATTATCTGCATAAGATAACGAGATATATCGTGTCCTACTGCAAGGAAAACGATATCCATACGGTTATTGTCGGTGATATTACCGGCATCCGTAAAAACAAGGATTATGGCAACATAACCAACCAGAAACTCCACGCATTACCATATAAGAAGATATTTATTCTTCTGGAATATAAGCTTGCGTTGGAAGGTATCCGTTTTGTAAAACGGAAGGAAGCCTACAGCAGTCAGTGCAGTCCGTTCTCACCTGTAGTATCCAAACAGTATGCTGTAAAGAAGAACCGCATAAAGCGTGGACTATACAAAGACAACGGTTATGCCTGGAATGCAGACTGTGCAGGAGCATATAATATATTAAGACTGTATCTAAGCGACATAAAAAAACCGGTGCCATTATCCCCGCTAGAAATAAAAGCACCGTATATTGCAAAGGTAGCTGCCTAAACAGCAGTATTGGTGTCATGGACGCACCCTGAATCTACGGCGTAAGCCGTACTCAGATGCTCTGGTAATTCAATTACCGAGTAGTTCACAAAAAACCATTATTGATACAATTAAGATAATAGGAGGAATAATAGGGTGGTTTGCTTGCACGAGCATAACATTGTATTTGTTTACAATGATTCCTTATTGGGTACTAGATAGCATAGGACTATTTGAAAAATATGCCGATTATCCTGCAGGTCCTATTTATTTTATTGAATTTTTTACTATTGTAGGTATTATTTGTAGCATTAGCTTTATACGCAAACTATACAGTTCAAATTTGAAAAAGATAGAAAACGAAAAATTAAATGAACAGTGTATTACAGGGAAAAGTGGAAGCGGATGTGCGTATACCGATAAGATGACAGCAATGTACGATGAGAATGTGAGAGATATAGAAGAGACATGACAAATTTAAACAAAAGTAGAGAAGAAATTATATATGAATTATTAATATCCATTAATCAAGGAAATTCAGACTATTTGCGTTCAGATGGAGAGGCTACACCGAGAATCGATTTGGCAATCGCACAGTATGATGCATTGGTAAAAAGAGGTGTTATTAAAGAAGAATGATATAGAAAGCGAGAAAAGACTATGAGAAACAAATATATTATACCAATAACACTGTTATTGGTACTGGGAATGTTTTCCGTAACGCTTGGTTATAGAGTACTGGTAACATATAACCTAAAAAACACAATTACAGCAGAAGTTCAAGCAGAAAATTCGGGCAAAACAGATAACAGTATGAAATATGTCTTAAAGGATCCAGCACTTCCGATAGAAGGCAAGGCTGATAATGTTGTCTATGAATCAGAAAATCAAAAAAGCAACGAAATGGAAGATTTGATAAATCTTTTAGCAGAGGAGTTGGAATAAGAATCTATTGTCTGCATTGGGACCATTAGCTCAGTTGGTTAGAGCAACCGGCTCATAACCGGTCGGTCACAGGTTCGAGTCCTGTATGGTCCATTGCCACTACGAGTATTGTAAGTAGTGGCGCGGATTCCCACCGCATTCAAATGGGGTTGTGAGTAGGGCTGTTTTCCGTCTCATGGCGGAGCTGTCCAGTAAAACATAGGAGAGGGTGTTAAAAAATGTCTATGAAGATTATGAAATAATGATAGAAAATAACCCGTTAGCACATACGACAAAAGACACTCAAACAAAGAAATAACATGAGAGAAAAGTGTATCAAACAATCATAGAATACATACAAAAACACGGATACAGCCCGTCAATAAGGGAAATCGGAGAGCTGGCCGGGATAAGAAGTACGGCAACCGTACAATACTATATCGATGAGTTAATGAAGATTGGATTATTAGCAACAGATGCAAAACCGGGAACGCCAAGGGCTATCAGAGTAGTAGGATACCAATATGTAAAGATAACAGAAAGTGAGGAAAAAGAATGTCAAAAGCAAGAATAGAAATACCAGAACATTTACAAGGATTTTTGGAAGCAGAGCATTGCGATGATTTTCCTTTAAGTCGGTATTATGTGACACAGCAACAGAAGGAAATTATTGAAAATATTCTTAGAATCCAAAAATTAACAGATGAAATGCATAAGATGGGGTTGGCATATTTGAATACTACGTTGCTATATGGCGCAAGCGGAACCGGTAAAACAACGTTTGGAAGATACATAGCCTATACGTTGGATAAAGATTTTGTATATATCAACTTTGCCAAATTAATTGATGGCATATTTGGAAATACGGCTAGAAACATAAGCGAAATTTTCCGGTTCATGGCAGATGCTGATTGTATCTTCATGATGGATGAAATAGACTGTATTTCTCAAAAAAGAGGTACAGAAAGCAGTGCAACCGGAGGGGAAATATCTCGTATTACAGTAACACTGATGCAGGAACTGGATTACTACAGAAAGAATAAAGTGAAAACTATTATTATAGGAGCAACAAACAGAAGGGATATCATGGATGAAGCTCTGTTAAGCAGATTTTCATTGCCGGTAGAATTAAAACCTTTAAAAAATGCGGAAAAGGAAGCATATATTAAGCTGTTCTTGGACGATGTAGGTGTGCCTTATGATATTATGAACATAAAAGAGTACTGTGCAAGAAACACGGTCATTAGACAAAGAAACGTTGAGGCTGATATGATTCGCTGTATTGCACAATGGATTGAAAGTGGAAAAAAGAAGTTTCATTTAGAGCATATAAGAGAAGATAGGTAAGAGAAAGCCGTCCATAATGGACGGCTTTTGTGTGTTTGACAGTATGTAAAATAGTGGTATACTATACATATACAAAAATGAAAGGGAGATGAAATATGTATAGAGAAAAATTAGGAAGTATTCAAAAATACACGATAGCAATAATAGTAATGTTGATTATAACCATAATAGGATTTTATGGGATATTTTCTGATAACAAATTTCTGCCTTATATTTGTGCAGTACTATTATTCTTAAGTGTGGGATATTTTGTTATTAATGATAAGTATAGCAAAGTATTATACGTAAGTCGTAGCAAACGCGTAATAATAGAACAGTTTTATAATACAACAAAGCAATATACATTCCATTCTGACATATATGATGATAAAACAGACCATCCATACTTTATGATTACGAATCACAAAGAGCAGACATGGAGAATATCTGTAACGAGAGCGAACGGAAAATGGTATCTGATAAAAGAAGAATTAAAGGAACCACTGACAGTAGAATTGATAGTGGATGATTTAGAACATATAGAGCATACAACAATACCCATGCCGGATGAGTTGCTAAAAAAATACATGGAATTGAGAAAATGTAAATTGCCTAAAACAGAAAAGGTAAATATCAAGTTAAATCATTATACGTTTGAACTTGAATTGGATAACCGTAGTTATTGGTACTGGAATGATATACAGAATGAAGAGGAGATGCGTGTCATATTTCAATTCCCGTATGGGGACAGAGAAGTAGCCGGAATAGCAATCAGGAGATTTAGTTCAGAAAATAAGGAATGAATGAATTGAGTATGTATATTATAGCAATCATTGCATTTGTATTGGGAATACCATTATTTGTTATAGGATATTTTCTGTTAAAGGAAAATGAGGTCAAGAAAAGCATGATTAAGGCAGGAATAATGCTTATAGCGATAGCTGCTATGGCGAGTTGTTGCTATGGGATTTTCAGAGTGATTTAGGAGGGAAATAAATGATTCTTTACGTAGAACGATATGGTTCAAAATGTGGTGATGATGTAGGTGCTTATGTTGTAAATACAGGCAGGCGGATGGCATGGCAAGTAGAATTGCAAGTCAGAAACGATAACGAAATTATAGATATTGTAAGAAATGCAGAAAAGAAATGTATCACAGAAAAGAGGGTGATGGGAGATTTCTCATCATTGGATTTTTTTCTAGAGTCGGCACCAAAGAAGACACTAACGACATCAAAGGTACAGCAAGCAGATAGGATATACTGTGTGGATATTAATGCACAGACTGTGAAATGCGTGAAAGATACATATACTGACTGCTACGAACCGGATAATGGTATGGTAGTACAGAAGTTGGAGAAGCTATTAATGCAGTTATAATTGAGAGAGAAGGGAAATCATGGTAGGTGAAAAGGAGAGTTATGGAATCGTTAAAAAGTATGAACAGTTGAGAAAACAGATGATGGAGGATAATCTATTATGAAAACGTTAAAATTTCATGGACACAGCGATGATACATTTGGAGAATATGGTATCACAAATCAGGACTGCGATAGTTGTGCGAATGAAAAGCCAATACAGTGTATCGTAGACTGTGGAGAAGAAGGACGAGTTATGGTTGTCGGCCAGTACAGCAAAGTGACAATGGGAAGTGGTTCATGGTTAGTGGGGCTTGCGCTGGTGGATGAATATGACAAATTACCAGATTGGAATTTCAGGATAGAACAATCAGATTGTGAATATTCTCCTGCGCTGCTTATGGATCTGCCAGAAGGATTTTTCAATTTGGAATGGTACATAGGTGGAAAAAAGGTAGAGCAGGAATAAGAAAGTTAAGAATTGGAGAGTAATCATGGCAGGTAAGAAAGAAATCAAAACTACAAAGAAAGAAAAGCAGGAAATTTTGGAAGAACTACGAAGAAATCCAAACAATATGTCCTACTGGTTGCCGAAGTTCCAAGATAAAGGATTCAATATCCCAGAGACAACAATTATCCCATTAACATTGGAATGGATGGACTGGCTGTTTTCGGATAACTATAAGCCGGAGAAGATTGCAAAATTCTCAGAGTGGATTAAGGAAAAGCTTTCAGAAAAAGAATTTGATACGGATAGGGAGTTGTTTATCAAAACTGGTAATTTTAGTAATAAATTCTGCTTTGAAGATTGTCATCTTAAGAAAATTGATAATATTGGACAGCAATTTCTGAACATATTCTATGCAAGTATGTGCGTAGGTTGCGATTCCAGTCCGGAAATCTGTGTGAGAGAATTTATCAGAACTTCATATGATAGGGAAAAAATTTATGACGGGATGAAGCTCAATACCGAATTCAGGGTATTCTATGATTTTGAAAAGAAAAAAATTGTAGGTATGTTTAATTATTGGGATAGAGAAGTTCGTAACCATCTATATAATTGTTATGACATTATTAGGTTCGATAAGAGCATCGATGCCATTGAAAAGGACTTTGAATTTCTTAAGGATATTTTGGCAAAACAGGTTGACGGAAATATCAAGGAAGTGGAATTGAAAGGCATCTGGTCTATTGATTTTATGTTCGATGGAGAAAAGTTTTGGCTGATCGATGCTGCAATAGGAAGTCAGAGCGCATATTTTGAAAGGATTGGTAAGAAATAGAATGGTACCATTTATTATTAATGTAGAAGTTACTTGTCCAAAATGTAGTTCAGCAGTAAAAGAATCAAAGGATAGTGCAGAGAGTATGTGTTGTGGCATAGATGGAACAGTAGTGATTTGTAAGTGTAGGAAATGTAAAACAAAACTAATAGTTCCTTTCAGGCAAGGAGAAACAGCCACTAGATGTAGAAAAATGAAGTTTTCTGACAAGAAAAAATTAAGTGTCATATTATGGTAGAAGAATTAGAAAAGGAAGTGGAAAAATGGAAGTTAGAGAGCAAGAAACACAGGTCTTTTCAGATGAAGCAAAAGCTATATTCAATAATTTATATGAAGCTGGAGAAATTAAACCTGGTACACAAGGATCAGGAAAGACAACTATGTTAAAAGCTTGTGTACAAACATTACATGAGTTCCTCAATGATGATAGTAAAAAAGAAGCATCAGTAAATATATTGAATAGAAGTCATCATAGACCATTAGAAGCGGTTGGATTTATAACGGAAAATTTGTGTACAGGAAAAAGAGACAAAGACGGGATACCTCTCTTTGCAGGCGATGTTATCGAAAATGAAAATGGCTTGCGATTTGAGATACGTTTTGGAGAATTTGCTATGTACTGTCCGGTGGATGACTGCATGATGGAAAACGTAGGATTTTTCTGTGTAGCTGATGGATATTATGAGGACATGCCTTTAGGTCCAACGGAACAATATTCAAAAAAAATTGGAAATATATATGATAATCCGAAATTGGCGGTAGCAGCAGAATATAGATGCCAGGCGGAATGTGAATTGCAGGAAAACAGCATTTATGGAAATACGGTATCAGAGTTCCATAAATGTGGGCTGACTTCTAGGGAAATTGAGGTAGTGAAGCTTCTGGCAAAAGGAATGAGTAACAAAGACATCAGCAAAAAGCTGAAAATAACAGAAAGAACTACCAAAAATCATATGCATAGTATTTTCAAGAAGACCAAATGTAAAGACAGGACACAGGTTGCAATATGGGCCGTAAAAATACAATTGTAAACGAATAGGAGAAAAAGTTATGGCAATGTTGCAGGTTGTCTGTAAAGATTGTGGAGAAGAAAGTTCTCTTCGCGGCTGGATAGAGAAAGAAGATTTAAAAGGAACAAAATATGAACATCTAATGGCCACTATAACGGAAAAAGAACTTTATGCTTTGGAAGAAAAAGGAGAGATCAAAGATCCATGGAATCGGTGGGATGGAAAATGTCCAGATTGTGGTTCCACGAATGTAATTTCGTTTTAAGAAAAGGATAAGTAACGAAATAATATACTGAAAAGAAGCATGGTCGGGATGGGAGGAATGACTCTTGAAAAGAATAGTAAAAGGATATTTCATTTGGATATTGAATAATGCACTTTTACTTGCATGGCTAATGGTAGCGAAAGAAATTCTACATGAAAAAAGCGATATGAACATATTAGCAGTCATGGCATTAGTTCTTTTGTGGTTTGCTACAGGACAATTTATTGTTGCAGCATTCACTGTAGTAAGAATAGAACATGTATACTCAGCGCCGGCAGAAATTGCTAAAGAGATACCTGTAGAAGTCCGGGAAGAAAAAGAAGAAAAAACAAATGAAAAATCCAAGAAGTATTTTTTCGATTCGGAAATATACGGAACAATTTTTGAAAAGAAAGAATAGACAAGGAAGAGAGGGAATAGGTATGTTAAGAAATAAAGATATATTAGAGATAAAAAGAAGATTCAAAAAGGATGCCTGCACAATTACCAGAATGTGCGGCTGTTATGTAAATTCAAATAAGGAAAAGGTCATGAAGTTGGATGAAAATTTCCTAAATCTGGATGATGAGGAATTCTATAAGTACCTTGAAATTGTCAAAAAAGCAATTTCCGGTACCATCGGGAATAACTTGCTTGATGTAAAGTTCCAGAAAGAAGAACAGAATAACGGCGGAAAACAGCAGTATTTTCTTGGGCTACGTGAGAGTGGATTAAGAAATCAGGAGCTTTTGGATATCTTATACGATTCCATTATTGAAAATTATGATTATGTAGGTAATTATCTCATTCTAGTATTCCATGATGCTTATGATGTCATAACCAAAACAAAGGATGACTTGAAACTGGATGAATCAGAAGAAGTTTTTACCTATATGATCTGCGCTATCTGTCCTGTTAATCTGTCAAAACCGGGCCTTGGCTATCGCGAAGCTGAGAACAGAATCGGTGTACGTATTCAGGACTGGGTAGTTGGTGTTCCTGATGTAGGCTTCATGTATCCTTCCTTTATTGAGAGAAGTACCGATGTTAATGTGGTTACATACTACGTGAAGGATGCCAAAGAATCACATCCTGATTTCATTGAAGAGGTGCTTGGCTGTGAAGCAAAAAGAACGGCCACAGAGGAAAAAAACACGTTTGAGGATATTGTAAAAACAGCAATTGCGCCTATTATAGAAAAATCGGATGAAGTTATGTTGGAATTGCAGGAACAGCTGCAGAATGAAGTAGAAGAAAAGCAAGAAACCGAGGAAGGACTGGTAATCGGCGAATCGGAAGAGTTTTGCCTTGATAAGGAAACGGTAGGGAAAGTTCTTAAGAATTTGGATATTCCGGATGCAGCTGTAATGAATATTCAGGAAAGGCTGGAAGAGGAATTTAGTGATAAGGCACCGGCAGTGGAACATCTATATGATGAAAAGGTAATTGAAAAGAAAAACAAGGAGCAGAAAGAGCTTAAGTTGCTGGAAGAGATTGCAGAACTTAAGAGCGAATTAGCTGTAGCCAAAAACGGAAAAGAGGAAGATGCTACCAGTCTCACAAATAGCATTTCAGTGAAAACCGGCGTGAATACAGAGGATATTGATTTTCGCATAATCGATGGTAAAAGATACCTGATAATAGCTGTTCAGGATGAAACCGTATTGGTTAATGGGGTGCAGAAAGCATATTAGAAAATCATAAGAAGAATTTATGTATGTGTAGCAGGACATAGGTCAGATGCATATCAAAAGAGTTTGTTTCGCATAAATATGAAGCAGACTCTTTTTTTGTACAATATACATATTAGTTTATCATACAACAGTATGTTTTGCATAAATTGACAGATTTTTCAAAAGTGGTATACTATACCATATAAAAGTAAATTCTTTTCATGAGGAAATGCACATGGGAAAACGAAAGGAAACATTGGAGTTGGAGCAGGCTTTGGAGAGCCTGGCGAAAGAAAAAAGATGGTATGGGTGCGAGGAAATTACCATAGGCTTTTACAACAATGGACACGGGGATGAGATTTGTGATTATATATTGATGGACTCCAAAGGAATTATACGGTGCTATGAACTAAAAGTGACCATGGCAGATTTAAAAAGCCGAGCAAAGAAGAGCTGGTATGGTCATTATAATTACTTGGTAGTTTCTGGTGAGTTATATAAGCAAATGGAAAGTCCTTTTTCACAGTATGGTATCCCTGATGATGTAGGAATAATCGTAGGGTACACCAGTAGCAGCAATGAAAATGGCAGATGGTTAAATACTGTATCAAAGCCAAAGCGCCGAGAACTATCCGAAGCTGATCAGTTAATGCTTTCGCAAAGCATGGTTCGTTCTATGAACTACAAAGTTAAGAAATACAAAGATAGTAAGAGTATCGAAAATCTTAAGGAAATTGAGAAAAAAAAGCGGTATTGGGAACAATCGTATCGCAATGCAGTAGATGAAAACAGGAGGTTACGAGATATAGTAAAAATGGTGGAATATTATCTAAGGCATACAACGAAAATAAGAGTGCGGTTAGAGGATATTGCAGAAGAGTTGGTAGATATGGTGGATAGTAGATTGTAGAAAGGTAATGAACTGTAATTACGATGAAGCGCGCAGGAAAGCTCACGTTTTTAAAAACAGGGTGGATATTAACAACAAAACAATGTTATTTAATACAACAGCGAAGGTCAACTATTCATGAAGCAGGGCATGCGTTATTAGCATATATATTAGAGTTGGATGAGTATAGTGTACATATGATATATCCAAAACCTCATGTGAAAATAGTAACAAATGGAATCAGTTTGGAAGACATCAGAAAAAATATTATAGTATATTATGCAGGAGCAGCGGCCGAAGAAATGGTATTAGGGAATTTTCACGCAGGAAGCATGCTAAATAGCGATTCTGATTTTGTTATGGCCAAAGAATATATAAAAATATATATTACCATGACCACTCCAGATGTAAGTAAGGCAATGCTGGAATCAGATTTAGCAGAGCAGATTATTGATATGTCAAAGGAGTTATACAAGGAAGTGAAAACGATGATTTCAGAAAACATAGAGAAATTGGAAATAATCTCTACAGAGTTGATGAAAAAAGAGTATTTATCAAAAGAAGATATAAACACGTTGATAGGAAATGTAGGTGAAAAATATGCAGGATAAAAAGAGTAAGATAAACGTAACTGAGATAGTAAAGTGTACGGTAATAGTTTTCATTATACTGCTATGTGATATGTTATTAGATTGCGTTTGGCCAAAAATAGAAGAGGTAACAATTAGAACGTTTGGTGAGAAGAGTACTTGTACATATTCTGCACAGATTGTATCAACAGCTAGTGTTCAGAAAGGCAGTGAACGGTTAAATGCTGTAGTAATTGATGCTAAGGTTCAGGAAGAGACCGTCATAATACCTGAAGGTGTAACTGTAGAAAAAGGAGACTATATTGTGATCACAACGGTTATTCACAGTATAGGTTCAGGTTTTGTAGCAGATACAGAATACAGTGATACACAACATTATTATGCGACTACGAGTGATGGTCAGTATTTTGCAGGAACGAACAAAGGAATCGTATTGTTAACAGATAATGTCAATGCAGCTGTAAAATTCACACAACAGCAGAAAGATGAGGAATATGATCTTTTTACATGGCTTTCAATGGAGCAGATAGAAAATCAAGTAGGTAATTTAGAATTTGTGAAGTGTGAAGGTAATTAATGTATAATAGGATATTTATATGTGTAACAAATCAACCTGTTATTAGAAAAAAGGAGAAGAGCATGAAAAATATTAAGGTTATTGGAAAAACAGCAACAGGAAAAACACATACAATAAGAGAAATATTGTTGCACGCAACACCGAATCAGACAATTATTGTACATGATGTAGTAGGAAATTTGTATAAAGACGTAAAGGATACTCTTGAAGCAAATGGCTATAAAACTAGGATTTTAGACATGAATGCTGAAATATCCGAAAGCGGAGTGGAAGAGCTGGTAAGAGAAATTATGAGTGAAAAAACAGTATTATTTCTCAAATCAAACTATCAAAATAGTGAAGCTGCTAACATTTTTGCTAATAAATTTATTGAGAGATTAAACGCGTGGCAGGAACAGCAGGCAGAAAAGCAACAGATATATTTCTTTATGGATGAAATGCAAAATTTCCCTTTGATAGAAAATTTAGAAGAGGTTCTGTTTAATACAATCGGCAATGAAATGATGTATATTATGTTTTTCCAGTCATATGAGCAGGTGAAATTAACATATGATATGGAAAATTACAGATATAAGCCATGGACAACGGTGGTATTAGATGAATTAGGAGAGGATGAAAAAGATAGCATCCTTATCGATAGTTGCTTGGCAAATGTTTATTTGGCAACTAGGAAAGGAAATAGAGCATGAAAAAACATATCTTATTCATAGCAGAATACAACAATATTCTCAAAGAACTATATACATCGCTGGAGGATATCTTTGATGTACAGATGTGTCTGCCAACGGTGAATGCAATTAAAAAGAGCTTATCCGTGTATATGTCAGATATGATACTCGTTAATATCAGCGGAATCAGCAATGATGAATTTCAGGATACTGTAAGGACACTGGGGATGAATGTAAATCAGCATATACCGGTTGTAGTGTTAGGTACGATTGAAGAATGCGAAGAGTTCAATAGACAGTTACAGTTAATCGCACATCAGTCAAAGAACGTAACTGATGGCAATTTGAAACTTCATAATATCTATAGACCACTGACAAATGGAAAAATCATAGAAAAGCTGCAGAGAAAATTCTGTCTGACTCCGGATGAGGAAGCAAATGGAGTGAAACGTATTCTGATGATTGACGATGATGCGATGATGATCCGATTCATGGCAAAACAGCTGGAGCCTAAGTACAAAATTATTGCATCTACAAGTGGAAGTGATGGGCTGGCCAAAATGGAATCACAAAAACCGGATGCAGTCTTTCTTGATTATGAGATGCCGGGATTCAACGGGGAACAGATTTTACGCATGATTCATGAAAATGAATTAATCAAAGATATTCCAATCTATATGCTTACTGGAAAGGCTGATAAGGAAACTGTCACAGCGTTACTGGCATTAAAACCAAATGGGTATTTTTTAAAGAATGGGGATATTAATCTCATTAAGAAAACTTTAGATAAACTGTTTGCTGAATAGAAATTTGTGGAGGTGCAACATGAAAATTATAGGGTTTGGTCTTATAGCAATTTCTTTACTAATTCTTATTCTTATTTACAAGTTTAGGGTTGGGAAGATAAACGATATATTTGTATTAAATCATAAGAATTTATTTCTAACAATTTTTGTTGTTTTATGGTTTACGGGAATATATATGATATCAAGGTAAATAGAAATTTGACGGAGGATTAGAAAATGAAAGTAATAGATATTATTAGAAAAGCTGATGATGAAACAGTTGCAAAAATCATCGGGTCAGTAATAGTCATGAATACAGAAAAAATCACAATGGAAGAAGCAATGGACATGGATTATCCAGCTACTTTGAAGTATTTGCAGTCAGATATGGAAATTGATTATAAGCCGACCAATGCAGACCGTATCAGAGGAATGACAGATGAAGAATTAGAGAATTTATTAAACAAAGCAGTATTTTGTGGCGGATTAGTTCGAAGTGAACAAACTTCTGCTGAATGTAAAGGTTGTTCTTATCCTTTTTGTAGTCCAGAGAGGTATGTGGAATGGCTGAAAAAAGAGATTGATTAAAAATTTGACGGAGGATAAATATGGTTGAATTTTTACAGGATGTTAAAGGACAAGATTTTACTTTTCAGAAAGGACAGCGATATGTATCTATGGATGATAGTCCAGTAGAACAATTAAAAGATAAAATCTTAGTAAGACAGCCAAACAGTCCTAAGAAAAGGAACTGGTGGGCAGAATTTTCAAAAGAACATGAAGGTGTTTTCTTTAGAACCATCGACAATACCGAAATGTCACTTGTTGAGATGATAGAAGAAGATAAATTATTGCAATTATAGAAATTTAGACAAGGAGCGAGTATGAGAATAGGGTTTATTGATTGCGATCAGAAGAACAGCAAGAATCCTTTTCCTAATCTTTGCATTATGAAGTTGTCTGCATGGCATAAGGCGCAAGGCGATACAACAGAATGGTATGAGGAATTTACAGGAGAATATGACAAGGTATATGTATCAAAAGTATTTTCATTCACACCAGATTACGAATATCCAATAAATGCGAAAGAGGTTGTATACGGTGGAAGTGGCTATGCTATTTCAATGATAGATGGTAGAGAAATGTATAACAAGGAATTGGATAAGCCTTTACCGTATGAAATAGAGCATACATATCCTGATTATGGTTTGTATGGTATAACCGATACTGCTTACGGCTTTATTTCAAGAGGTTGTCCTAGAGGTTGCGACTTTTGCCATGTAAAGGATATGCAAGGAAGAATGGCCCATAAAGTAACCGATTTGTCAGAGTTTTGGAATGGTCAGAAGAATATAGTGTTGCTTGATCCAAATATATCAGCTTGCAAGGATTGGAAAGAGATATTTCAACAGCTTATTGATAGCAAGGCTTATGTAGATTTTTCACAAGGTTTGGATATAAGACTTATGACTGATGAAAAAATCGAAATGCTAAAGAAAATCAAGTGCAAAGGTGTACATTTCGCATGGGATAGGTACGAGGATAGAGATATTATCGTACCGAAGTTGAAAGCATTTAAGCAAGCTACACAATGGGATAGACGAAAGATAATCGTATATGTGCTATGTGGAGATAGGGAAAGGAGAATAACAGATCACGATTTAGAACGTATTTATACGTTGCGTGAGATAGGTTGCTGGCCATATGTAATGCTTTATGATAAAGAGTCATTGCCGAGAGGTCATGAATTGAAAAGATTACAACGGTGGGTAAATAACAGAATTATATGGGAGTCAACACCAACCTTTGAAGAGTACATAATCAGACATACAAAGGCTAGTTGATTCTCAGCTAAACTGAAATTTAGACGTGTAATATAATCAGAAAGTATTAATAAGTAGGTGAAATAATTGAATTTTAATGAACTATGTGAAAAACAAAGAAAAACAGATATAAAAGAAAATATTTATGCAGCACTTATTTTCTTTGTACCAATAGATGCTTTTATCATTTTGTGTTATCTTTCTTCGATGAATGCTTTTTATTTAATCTCAGCTTATTTTGTTACGTTTATTATTGTCGCTTTTTCTATTTATAGTATCATTGGTTGCAAAACAAGAAAATATACGATAGAATCATATTCTTTTAAATGGGAAAAACAAAAAAATGTCTATTTTTTATATGCTCAAGGCATTGGAACGCATGAAATTAGAACGTCTTATATAAAAATACTGACACTAACTAAAATAAAAAAGCATACATGGATGTATTATTCAGATGAACTTAATATTAAACCTACAGAAGCAACAGGTAAAAAAGAAACAGTGAAAGAAATCTGTTGGAAAATTGTACTATCTAACAATTTAGAAGCTTATTTAGTGGAACAAGAGTACAAAGAAGATTAATCAATTAAATAGCAATTTAGTGAGGTGTTTATATGATTAATAAAATAGAATTAGTATCTAATAGTGTGTTTATTCATTTGATTATTGTTTCTTTTTCAATGATGGCTTTAATACCGTTAGCATATCCAATATATAAGTGGATATTCAAAGATAGGTCGGATGATAAATAGGATTTTTAGGAGCAATAATATGGATATGATGCAAGATGGTGTATAGGTATTATGTCCAACAGGATATTGTACAGCAGACGAAGAAAAACGCAGTCCGGAAGATATCGAAAACTATCCCATTGGATGTAAAATCTGTTCAGGAGATTGTTTTCATTATGCTAAGGATTAAGAAATTTAACCAAAAAAGAGTAGAGGTTTCATGGAAAAACAAATAACAACAGCAATTATATATCAAATACCAATTTTAGAATATACTTGTGTAAAGAAATTTATTGCCGAAGCGGAGTCATATGCAAAAGAACACAATAAGGATGCTGGTTGGTTGCATACATCTGTAAATACAGTAAAAAGTGGATTAAAAGTAATGTTTCTTCATATTTGGGATACAGAAGAGCAAGATTTTGGAGGGGTCCACTATGATAAAGAAATGGTATTTCAAGCATATCTCAGTTTTAATACAACAAACTATGAAATGTATCCAATGGGAGAATTTTGTATAAAAGATATTAATTCTTTAATAACAAAATATGAAAATAATCCGGACTTTATATTCAGTCAATTAGATTGGGAGGCTTCAAAAGAAGAAATAATTGAAGGCTTTTTGGATGATTTAAAGAAATACGATTACATTTAGGTGTAAGCAAACTTGCCAATAATAATAGGAGAAAGCGTGAACAATAAAGTAAATAGCCAGCAACTGCAGGGGATTCTCAGAACGGTAATACTTGCAGGAAGCATTCAGATATTATGTATATTGATGAGTATGGGAGCCTTACTGTTTGTGCAAAAACATTATCGAAGTGCAATCGATGAAGCATACCAGGTCACAACAGAATTGAATGAGCTTTCGCAGTATCTGTATCGGTACCAGAATATCATGTCAGATTATTTGCATCATGTAAGTGAGAATGAAGCATATTTGCAGGAGGCACAATATACCAGAGAAATCATACAAGATTTGTTGAACAGTTCGGAGATTATGATACAAAATATTGATTCTGAACAGCTCACACAAGGATTTGAAGATTTTAAGAAAAATATAGGAGAATATTTGGAATTAGAGCAGGACAATGCATCTATACAGACATTAACATCATATTTTAAAACATGTACCAGCCAGCAAGGAATGGTTGGCATGTATATTACGGAATACAGTAATTCTTGCAAGAAAGCTTCCGATGTAGCAGAAATTGTTATGACTGTATTTAATGTCATTATGATAATAACAGCCATAATATCCGTATACAACAGCTATAAATATGCTGCAAAGTATGGAGAGGAATTGAATACGCTGAAGGAAAAAGCAGATGCGGCCAATGTAGCAAAATCATCATTTCTGGCCAATATGTCCCATGAAATCAGAACACCGATAAATGCTGTACTTTCCATGGATGAGATGATTTTAAGAGAAAGTAAAGATAGTCAGATTAAAGAATATGCTCAGGATATCAAGACGGCCGGTAATACACTGTTATCTCTTATCAATGATATTTTGGACCTATCAAAAATTGAATCCGGTAAAATGGAACTTGTGGAGAGTAACTACTGTATCAAAGACATAATAAAAGATGTAAATGTGTTGATTTCAGAAAAAGCAAAGGCAAAGGGATTGAAGTTTGAGCAGAACATTTCTCCTAATATGCCTACTGGCTTATATGGTGATAGTCTCCGGATAAAGCAGATTATTATTAACCTGCTTAACAATGCAGTGAAATATACACACGACGGTACCGTAACCTTTATGCTATCTATGTGCAAGGTTAAGGATTCAAACGAAATTGCATTATATATACGTATCAGAGATACCGGTATAGGAATAAAGCAAGAAGATATGGAAAAACTTTTTGCTAAATTTCAGAGAATTGATGAACAACAAAATATGAACATCGAAGGAACCGGGCTTGGCATGAGCATAACCAAACAGTTTGTTGATATGATGCATGGAACTATAAAGGTAAAGAGTAATTATGGAGAGGGATCCGAATTTACCGTAGTCATACCACAGAAAATAACAGATTATACACCAATCGGAAATGAAATCTATGAAGATGATAATGAACAGACATATGTTCCTACATTTACTGCGTCGGATGCTACAATTCTTGTAACCGATGATAACCCTATGAACCGCAAAGGGATAGCACTACTACTTAAACAGACATTGATACGGGTAGATATGGCAGAATCAGGAGAAGAATGTATTAGCAAATGTAATACAAGTAATTATGACATCATCTTTTTGGATCATCAGATGCCGGGAATGGATGGAATAGAAACCATTCATCACATAACAAATATTATTGGTGATACGCCGGTCATTATGTTAACTGCCAATGCATTAACAGGTGCAAAGGAAAGATATATGAAAGAAGGCTTTACAGATTTTCTGTCGAAGCCAGTAGAACCTATGTTACTGGAAAAGATGGTATATCAATATCTGCCAGATCATAAAAAGAATACAATAACAGAAAAGGAAATACCAAAAGCCCAATCAGCTCCTATGAAGAAAACAGAAGGCCTGTCATTCTTTTCAGAAGAAGATGCAATGAAAAAATGCACAACAAAAGAGATTTTTTTAGAGATGGCTGCAGAATTTATATCCTCTTATGAAGTGACACAAAAAAGAATAGAGCAGGCTTATAAAGAAAAAACACGCAATTATAAGATTAGTGTACATGCCTTGAAAAGTAATGCGCGTATGGTTGGGTTGAATCAGTTAGGTTTCCTGGCAGAAAAACAAGAATATTTAGCAGAGAATGGTTCATGGGATAGCATGGGATCATCCCATAGAGAGTTAATGATTCTTTTTGAAAAAAGTTATACTTATATGAAGCAACACTATGAAAAGAATGTACTTTCTACAGTACCTATTGCCACACATAAAAAAGTGAATATACGGAAGATGTTAGAATCACTTAAAGAAGCTGTTCAGGAAGGTGATCTGGATAAAATAGATGAGGTGGCAAACGAATTACAACAGGTCTCATATCCATATAAGAAGGAGCTGGAAGAAGCAGTACTACTATTAGATTATGAGCAGATTAAACAGTTGATAGGAAATATAACAGAAGAAATACGAAAGGAGAGATAAAAGGTATATGAGAGAAAAGGACCAAAGCAGATTAAAAAAAATATGGATTGCAATTATGGCAATTGCATTAGTTTGTCTTGTGCTTGTAACAATGCTCGAAAGAGCGAAAATAACGAACAGCTTACAACAGCAGGAAGCACAGGGAAATACAACAGAAGAAAATAACAGCAACTCAGCCAATGATTATTCCTATGAAACATGTTATGCCGGCAAACCGTACCTGCCGGAACGATTATTTTCAGTTCCGTTTCAGAAAACGGACGATTACATCATGAATAAAGAGCTGGTAAAACAACTAGGAACTGAAAATACGGAAATGGTAGCAGAAAGAGCGAAAAGTATTTTTGTGCCATTGTTTAATATCGTACATAAAGACACCGATAATATGGATACATTACGTACTCTCATGCAGGAAAATATGACAAAAGGATTCAGTCTTATATTAGGCGAAGATAACGTTGTCTACGGAAGAGAAGCATGTTCAGACAGAATCATCAAATGGGCCATGGACAATGGAATATCAATGGAAGCTTCCATGCAGACAGATAAGTGTATGGTGTATTATGACCAGAATGCCTTAATCGTAAGAGGAATGCTTACATTTACCATTACAGAATGCGATAGCATAGAAGAATTAAGAAATGCTTATGGTATGGAAAATATGCAGTTAGGCAAGGATTATTCTGTTATTGTAGAAGTACATATGGTTCCTGATGAAGACAAGACAGACTACGAAAGTTACAACATGGCAACATTTGAGATAATGCAATAGGGACTTGCATTATCTTACTGAAATGATATAATGATAATATATAAATTTCATTTAAAATATTTACATTTAGCAGATAAACCACATAGGTCTATCTGCTATTTTTTATGCAAAAAACAATCCGCATTAGCGGTTTATATAGAAAAAATATTATATAAAAAGGAGAAAAAAACAATGCAAACAAAACTAATAGTATTCAAGGATTACCAAAACAGAGAGTATCTAAAACTCACAGCTGAGGACAATATTGATATGGAAAAGGCTTTAGAATCGGCAATTGATGAAGCAACACAAGATAACATTCTTGTAAAAGCATCAGAGATTCCAGAAAAATATCTGCAGAAATATGGTCTGGTAAAAGAAGTACTCGAAATTATAACAATGGAACAGCGTATACTGGGGCAGCCACAATATGAAAGAGCTGGTATCGAAATAGCGCGATGCAGACATTGCAGCGGATTCGAAGAAGGATTATGTCTGAGATATGGGGGGACAACTGATCCGAATGATAGCGATGACTGTATACATGGTATTTGCATTTATCGACTTTCGTATGATGGAGAAAGAGTGCTGGATATTTATAATGGCGAAGACTATGAAATAGAAAGAGTGCTAGAGCTGTTATCTGAGCTTGGATGTATCCGCAAAATTATGGACCAGGAAGACTATGATGAAATCTTATGGGAAATGGAAGAAAGGGATTAATAAAAAAATGAAAAATGAAGGTAGAAATTTAACATGCCGTGAGCAAGAAATCCCCCACCTCTATAGGTGGCGGGATGAATTGCGATAACACGGCATTTCTTGACTTTTACAGCTTATGATATTATAATATAATTATAAATCAGTCGTAATTATTGCAAAGGTTGTG
>JAXJRB010000050.1:0-6919 GCA_036310845.1 Lachnospiraceae bacterium
ATAAAGGACAAGACCTTTGCTATTTTAAACTATACTTATGGTCCAAACTATGGTAGTGCTCCTGAAAACTTGGCAAGTCGTATGAATGTGCTTTGCAACATAGATCCCGCAAACAGACAAATTGATTTTACAACCTTAAACCCTCAGGTAATCGAAGATATTAAAGAAGCTGAACAGATTGCTGACATGGTAATCGTTTGTCCTCACTGGGGCACTGAATATGCAACTACACCTTCCAATTATCAGGAGAACTTTGCGAAGCAAATGACAGAAGCAGGTGCCGATGTCATTATTGGTACACATCCACATGTTGTACAACCTGTCAGCCTGATTGAAGCAGATAATGGAAATACTTCACTATGCTACTATTCTCTTGGTAATTATGTTTCCACCCAGAAAAATGGACAAAGTATGTTAGAGGGCATGGCATGGATAAACTTCCATGTAACAGAAAACGGTATCTCCCTTTCTTTGGAAGATACCGGTATTATTCCTTTAGTCTGCCACTATACAAGCGGACCTGTGCGTATTAAAAATATCTATTTATTAGAAGACTATACGGAAGAATTAGCTTCTAGTCACGGCATTATCAACTATGGCGGTATTTCTTTCCATCTGAATCATTTAACAGAATGGAGCGAATCAATTCTTGGCGAATGGATCATTACCGCCGATGCTGCATTAACTCATTAATCAATTACATTTTTGATTCCGATAAAGGTGTTATCATAGTATATGTCACTTATGATAACGCCTTTTCTTGAATTTGCTGAATGAATAATCTGTCCATTTCCAATATACAGACCAACATGGCTACATCTGCTTCCATTTGAAGCATAACATACAATATCCCCTGGCTTTGCTTCTTCTACCGTGATATTTCTTCCATTTGCTCCCCATTGCCCCTGTGGTGTTCTACTCAAGGAATACCCAAATGCAGCATAAGTATAACTAGTAAATCCTGAACAATCCGTTCCTTTTTCCAAGCTCTGCCCACCTGAAATATAACGATTACCAAGATATTGCATTGCATAATTTACAATAGCTGTGCGAAGCTCCGAAACATTTGCATAATCAGTCGGTGGTGGCGTAACTCGAACGGTTGTATTTTCAGGTGATGCTTCTTCTTCCTCTAATGCACGTTGTTGTAACAAGCGTTGTGCTTCTAATTCTTTTCGCTCTTCTTCTATAGACTTTGCATAAGTAAAATGCTCTTCTATTGTAATATATTCACTAGAAACATAACCTTCCTTTTCTGTAGCATAAAGGATTTTCGACCACTCCTCACCATATTCAATAAGCATGGCTTTTTCACCGAAATCCTTATACCCTATTCTTGCTGCCGCCAGGTCAGGTTGTTCCCTTACATTAAGTCTATCCGCCTTAACAACAACATATTTTGTCACATAATCATCTATTACAGCTGCCGCATCCTCCCCATAGACAAAATATTCTGACTTAATATAACCTTCCACATTACCGGAGACAACCTGAAACCATTCCTCTTCTCCCTCTCCGACTACGGAAAGAATCTGTGCTACAGAATCATCATACATCTTTCCTACCACTTCACTATGGGTATTTGGTTCTACTCTTATATTTACATAATTTGTAACATTAGCAATGGCAAAGTCATTATATTCATTATAGTCAGCTTCTACGTTGGTTCGCGCAATATCTTTTTTAGCGCTTTCACCCGCTTCATTTCCATGTTGAATCTCCGCATTTTCTTCAAATACAGTCTCTACTCCTGCTGCAATACGTATTTCTACTTTCTCTTCATTTTCCTGACTCAACACGGTTCTTTGCACATCACAATTTTTCATTTCCTCCATGATTGGTTGTTTTACATTCCCTGCAATCATAATTCCTGCCAGTATCAACGGAATGCTTGCCCCAATCAAATTGCTATATCTTATGTTCATATTCTATTCCTATACTTTTGTTTATTAAGCACATGGTAATGATTCTTATTTTCACCATTACCATTTTGGTACTATGTTCTAGTATACACAACTTGTGCTTAAAATCAACTGTATGAAAAATCGCCCTATTACTCTACCGTTACTGACTTTGCCAGATTTCTTGGCTGATCTACATCCAATCCTCTATAAGATGAAGTATAGTACGCCAAAAGCTGTAAAATAATGGCTGCCGAAAATGGCGCAAATATATCATCACTTGCAGGAATCATCAGATGCTCATCGAAAATGGTATTTTCAATTACTGCATCATTGTCTTCCTTGGTAATCAAAATTACCATTGCGCCTCTTGCTCTTACTTCTTTTACGTTCGAAATCATTTTTCCAAATATATCCGCCTGCGTAGCTAATGCTATCACTGGTACTCCTCCTGTTACCAATGACAAAGTACCATGCTTTAACTCACCTGCTGCATAAGCCTCTGAGTGAATATAGGTAATCTCCTTTAATTTAATAGAGCCTTCACAAGCCAATGCATAATCTAAACTTCTTCCGATAAAGAACAAGTCCTGAGCAGGAGTCAAACGTTTACTGAGCTCTTTCATCTTATCCTTCTGCTCTAGTACCTTTTCCATTAACGCTCCTACTTCATCCAATCCTTTCATATAGTATGAAATTTCTTGTTCATTTTTCTTCCCGATAGCATAAGCAAAACGGAATGCTAATAGATAGAATGCTGTTAATTGTGCTGTATAAGCCTTCGTACTTGCTACTGCAATTTCAGGTCCTGCATGAGTATATAATACATAATCCGATTCCCTCGCAATAGAAGAACCTTTTACATTAACGATGGACAAAGTTTTTGCTCCTTTTTCCTTTGCCAATCGAAGCGCCGCCAATGTATCTGCTGTCTCACCTGACTGTGAAACTAATATTACTAGTGATTTATCATCTAAAATCGGGTCTGCATAACGAAATTCTGAAGCTATTTCTACATTGACAGGTATTCGAAGCAGTTTCTCCAACAATATTCTACCTGCCATACCTGCATGCATTGCTGTACCACAGGCAGTAATAACAACATGGTTTGTATTCCTGAAAACCTCGTCTGTAATTCCATCTTCTGTAAAATCTGGCAATAAATATTCCCCTTTCTTCATTCTTGGGGCAATCGTTCTGCGAATAGCTTCCGGCTGTTCATGAATCTCTTTTAACATATAATGTTTAAATCCATTCTTCTGAGCAGCAGACATATCCCAATGAACACTTAACATAACAGGACTTACCACTGTGCCGTCCAAATCCATTACTGTTATCGTATTTTTGGTAACCTTTGCAACCTGATACTCCGGCAAAACAAAATATTCCTTGGAATAACGTAGCAACGCAACCATATCAGATGCTACAACAGAACCTTCCTCTGAAGAACAGCATACCAATGGACTTCCCTTTCGAATACAATATATAACATCCTTTTGGTCTGCAAACATAATACAAAATGCATAAGCTCCTTCTAATCGCTCTACCGCACCTCGCAATGTTTCCAATACGTTCCCTTGATTACTCTCATACAAAGAATCCAGCAACATAGCAGCAATTTCCGTATCAGTCTGAGATACTGGCACTTTTCCCTTGCCTTCCAGTTCCTTGGCCAGCTCATGATAATTTTCGATAATACCATTATGAATCAATGTCACATTTCCGGAACGATGTGGATGAGCATTCACTTCTGAAACCCCTCCATGGGTAGCCCATCTGGTATGACCTATTCCACAAGAAGATTCCAATTTTGCAGGAAGTTTATTTTTAAGCACTTCCACTTTTCCAACTGATTTTATCACTTCAATTCCCCGATCTGTATAACATGCAATTCCTGCGCTGTCATAACCACGGTACTCTAACTCAGCCAATCCTTTTACTAATTCATCTTTTGCATCCAAATATCCACAAAAGCCTATAATTCCACACATATTGATACTCTCCTTTTGATAGCTTAACTTTGCTTATTTTTCCTTCACACTCTGACTCTGCTTATTCACGCAAAAAGATTGACTTAAATGTAATAAAGTCAACCTTTGAAAAATCAACTTCTCCCTTTTCGCACTTCTCAACGATCTTTTCATAAGTTCCAAGTGGTGATGATCCTGTTGCTAATCCTAATACACTGTTTGGCTTTAATACAACCTGAGCACAAATCATTGCTGCTGCCTTACAGCTAAGTTCATCATAATTGTTTACTTTAATAAAATTCATCTTTTTCTCCTTGTATGTTATATTTTATCTTTGGTTATATCTATGCAATACTTTCATAGTACCGTACAAAATCTATCTCATATTTGCTTATACATTTTCCTGTACTTTATTCGCTAGATTCTTTCCACAACTGTCTTAGCATCCTTCACAATACAGTTGGCAGGATAAACTCCTCTAAGTGAAGTGAGTGGATATACAGAGGTATTCTTACCAATTACAGTACCTGGATTGATAACAGAACCACAACCTACATCAGCGCCATCTGCTAAAATACCGCCAATCTTTCTAAGTCCTGTCTCATAATCTTCTTCACCGTGAATTACTACAGGCTTTCCATCTGATTTCAGATTAGAACAAATGGTTCCAGCTCCTGTATGCGCCTTATTTCCTAAAATAGAGTCCCCTACATAGTTATAATGTGGTATCTGCACTTTATCTAATAATACACAATTCTTTAATTCTGAAGAATTACCAATCACACAACCCTCTCCAGTAATAACACTGCCTCGGATAAATGCTCCCGGACGTACTTCTGTTCCTGAACCAATAATTGCAGGTGCCTCAATGGTTGCTGTAGGATAAATCTTTACATTTTCTCCTACTAAAACACCTTCCTCAAGCAAAGTATATCCTGGAATTCCTTTTTCAATCAACGCCAAGATATAATCCTTAATCTTAGGAAGCATCTCCCATGGATACTCACTTCCTTCAAACAATTCTACCAAATACTCCGGCTGTGAAGCATACAGCTCCTTTGTCTTTACTAATTTATTCAACGCAATGTCCTCCCTTCGCGATTGCATTTACAATCATTTCTACATATTCAACACATTTCTCTTGTGTCTCACTCTCAACCATAACACGAATTACTGACTCTGTACCGCTCTGTCTAAGAAGTGCTCTTCCTTTTTTATTAATGAGTTTTTCCACCTCATCTTTTGTCTTAAGAACAGCCTCATCTGCTAATACCGCTTCCTTATCCTTTACTCTTACATTCTGCAAATGCTGTGGATAGAACTTAATCGGCTCTACAAGCTTTGCTAAAGAAGTCTTAGAATCACAAATCTCCTCTGCAAGTAAGATTGCTGATAAAATACCGTCTCCGGTTGTTGCATACTTTTTCACAATAATGTGTCCTGTCTGCTCTCCACCGATTGCATAATTATTGTTCTGCATACATTCATACACAAAACGGTCACCAACCTTCGTCTGCACGCATTTGATTCCTATCTCTTCCAAACTTGCCACAAAACCACTATTAGACATAATCGTTGTTACAACTGTATTGTCCTCTAAAGTACCTCTCATTTTCAATCGCTTTCCGAGAACGTAAATCATGGCATCTCCATCTACCTCATTGCCGTTTTCGTCTACAGCAATACAACGGTCTGCATCACCATCAAAGGCAAATCCAAGGTCAAGATGTTTCTCACGTACCAGCTTCTTTAATGGTTCTAAATGTGTGGAACCACAACCTTCATTACAGTTTAATCCATCCGGTTCATCACCAATTACATAAATCTGTGCTCCCAAGGCACTAAATACTGCTCCTGCAATATTCCAAGATGCTCCGTTTGCACAATCCAAACCAATTCTTAGATTTTTATAAGAATTTGATGCAAGAGATATTAAATAACCAATATATCGATTTCTTCCTGCTGAATAATCATGAATACAGCCAATCTTAGACCTTTGAGCCAACGGTAAATCATCCCCGTTAACTCCTAATGTCTTTAAATCGCCGTCAATATACGCTTCAATCAAAGCAGTTGTTGCATCATCAAGTTTTTCACCGTAAGCATTTATTACCTTGATTCCATTATCATAATAAGGATTGTGTGATGCCGTAATCATAATACCACAATCAAATTCATCCTTACGAGTTACATAGGAAACTCCTGGTGTTGTAATAACATGAAGCATATAAGCATCTGCACCACTCGCTGTAATTCCTGCAACAATCGAATATTCCAGCATATAGCTGGAACGTCTTGTATCCTTACCTATAACAATACGAGGACGATAGCCCGGTTTTGTACATCCGGAAAGCTTAGAAGAATAATACCAGCCAAGAAATCTTCCCACACGATATGCCTGCATAGATGTCAATGTTACATTTGCCTCTCCACGAAATCCGTCTGTTCCAAAATACTTATTGGTTCTTGGTTCGTTCGTTACTGTACGATTAATCTCTATCTTGTCAAGCAGAAGCTCATCTGTAGACACACGAAAGATTTCTGCAAGCTGCAAAACTTTATCAATCTGTGGCAGAGCCTGATCCATCTCCCATTTTGAAATTGACTGTCTGGATACACCAAGCATTTCTGCCAATTGCTCTTGAGATATATCAGCATTATTTCTTAACTGCATTATTTTCTGTCCGATTGTCATATATCTTCTCCTTTTATAATATACACGACTAACTCTATTACGTGCTTATTATAACAACATCCCCAACCCCTTGCAAGCAACTTGTCTCCTCTTTTTCTGCAACCACAAGTTGCATTATGCCTTATTCTCAAACCATGACGATGCTTTTTGGTTTAAATATATCATTTTTATGTAATGTTTGGTTTACATTCTATGCTTGGCTAAATTCAAGGTTAGCTGAGTATTATTCAAGGTTGTGAGCACTCCTTTTTCGGCATTGTGTATAGCAAATGAATATGCCTCAAATGCAAACCCGCTTGTTTGGTATTTCCTAAATGGAGCGTTCGGCATGTTTGATTTATTCTGCTTTCCGC
>JAXJRB010000051.1:0-22737 GCA_036310845.1 Lachnospiraceae bacterium
AGGGCGAGTTTGCGCAAGAGAGTGCTAATCAAAGCTGTCAGAAGAGGACATTTAGTAACTCTTAGGCTTTGTGTCCCAGAATTGTGCCCAACACTCTGACTCCCCATACTTCACTAAACTTGAATAAAACTAAGATAGAAAAGGAATTAAAGAAATGTATATTATAGTAGGTTTAGGAAACCCAACAAAGGAATATGATAATACAAGACATAATATTGGCTTTGCGGCCATTGATATGTTGGCAGATAAATATGGAATTAACGTAACGGAAGTAAAGCATAAGGCACTTTTAGGAAAAGGTGTTATCAATGGTAATAAGGTTATCTTGGTAAAACCAATGACATATATGAATTTAAGTGGTGAAGCTGTACGTTCGGTAGTGGATTATTACAAAGTAGATGAAGCGGAAGAGTTAATTGTAATTTATGATGATATCAGTCTTGATGTAGGACAGCTTCGTGTACGTAAAAAGGGAAGTGCCGGAGGACATAATGGTATTAAGAATATCATTGCACATCTTGGGCATGATGTTTTTCAGAGAATAAAGATTGGTGTAGGAGAAAAGCCAAAGGGGTATGATTTGGCAGATTATGTATTAGGTCATTTTAGCAAAGAAGACCTTACAACTTTAAAAGAAGGTATGGACAGAGTAGATGGTGCAGTGAACTTTATGCTTCAGGGAGATATTGATGAAGCGATGAATCGCTATAATACAAAGGTAAGCAGATAAGATTGGAAAAGAGACAGGAAAAAAGGGGAGGTAAATGTGAACGCATTGTTGGCGCCGCTTCGAGAGCTTGGTGGATATGAGGAAATATTACAGAAGTTAAGGCAGCCTCACGGGAAGGTCAGTGTTTCCGGCTGTGTAGACTCTCAAAAGTTGCATATGGTCTATGGGATTGGTGAGGAATTTGATGTAAAGCTCATTATTACTTATAGCGATATGAAAGCGCGGGAATTATTGGATGATTGTAGACTGTATTGTAAATCATCTTATTTTTTCCCTGCAAAAGATTTGATTTTTTATCAGGCAGATATTCATGGTAATCAGTTAACCAAAGAGAGAATAGAAGTACTCAGACATATTTTAGAGGGGAAACCGATTACGGTTGTTACTACCTTTGCTGCTTTGATGGCACATCAGATACCATTGGAAATCTGGAAGCAAAATGTGATACAGATAGATGCTGATAGTATTGTGGAAGAATCTGCAATTGCTAAAAAACTTGTAGAAATGGGATATGAGAAGAACTATCAGGTAGAAGCACCGGGACAGTTCTCTATTCGTGGCGGAATTATTGATATATTTGATTTGACACAAGAAAATCCGGTTCGTATTGAATTGTGGGGAGATGAGATAGAGTCTATTCGTTCCTTTGATATTTTAACGCAACGTTCCATTGAACAGCTTTCAGAGGTTTCGATATTTCCGGCAACAGAGATGATTTTAACAAAGACCGTCTTAGAAGAAGGTATTCTCAGCATGGAAAAAGAATGCAAGGAAAGAGCTATGCTGTTTCGACAGAATACCAAGCCGGAAGAAGCACATCGTCTGGAGCAAATGGTGGAAGAGATGAAGGAACAGGTGACGCAGTTTCAGTCTTATGTAAACCTGGAAAGTTTTCTTCGTTATTTCTATTCTGATACACAATCCTTTTTGGAGTTGTTTCGCGGACGTAATTGTTGTATTTATCTGGATGAGCCGATGAGAATGGAAGAGCATGCCTCTGCAGTAGAACTTGAATTTCGTGAAAGTATGGCTGCAAGAGCTGAAAAAGGATATATTCTGCCGGGTCAGATGGATATTTTATTCAGTATGCATGAAATATTTGCCAGATTGGAGAAAGAACGTATATTAGCGCTTTCTGCGATGGAATATAAAGGTTTTCCTATTAAGTTTGCAGATCGTCATGCAATCAATGCAAGAAGTGTATCGTCTTATAACAACAGCTTTCCGGAACTTGTAAAGGACCTGAAAAATTATAAAAAAAATGGATACCGAGTACTACTTGTTTCAGCTTCAGCAACAAGAGCAAAGCGTCTTGCTGTAGATTTAATGGATGAGGGGCTGACAGCATTTTATTCCGATAATCCTGAAAGAGAACTGCAAAAGGGTGAAGTTATGACCTTTTATGGTAATGTTCTGAAAGGATTTGAGTATCCATTACTTAAATTTGTAGTAATCTCAGAAACTGATATTTTTGGAAAGCAGAATCGTAAAAAACGCAAAAAGAAAGGTTATGAAGGCAATGCCTATTCAGGCATAAAAATCAGAGATTTTGCGGATTTGAAGGTTGGCGATTATGTTGTGCATGAGAATCATGGACTCGGAATATATCGTGGTATTGAAAAAGTTGAGGTTGATAAGGTTATCAAAGACTATATGAAGATTGAGTACCGTGATGGAGGAAATCTTTATATTCTTGCAACAGGGCTTGATGTGATTCAAAAGTATGCTTCCGCTGATGCAGCCAAGAAACCAAAGCTTAATAAGCTGGGAACACAGGAGTGGACGAAGACGAAATCCCGCGTAAAGGCAGCAGTCAATGAGATAGCAAAAGACTTGGTAGAACTGTATGCGGTGAGACAAGAGAAACAAGGATTTGTGTTTAGTCAGGATACAGTTTGGCAGCAGGAGTTTGAAGAAATGTTTCCTTTTGAGGAAACACAGGATCAGCTTCTTGCGATTGATGCAACAAAGGCAGATATGCAAAGCTCACGTATTATGGATAGACTTATCTGTGGTGATGTGGGTTATGGAAAAACAGAGATTGCGATTCGTGCGGCATTTAAGGCAGTACAGGATGGAAAACAAGTAGCATATCTGGTGCCAACTACCATTTTAGCACAACAGCATTACAATACTTTTGTTCAGAGAATGAAGGATTTTCCGGTTCGGATTGAAATGATGTCACGTTTCCGAACAGCAAGTGAACAAAAGAAAACGATAGAAGATTTGCGTAAAGGCTTGGTCGATATTGTGGTCGGTACACATCGACTGTTATCGACAGATGTGCAGTATAAAGATTTAGGATTGCTAATTATAGACGAAGAACAGCGCTTCGGTGTTCGGCATAAGGAGAAAATTAAGCAGGTAAAGGAAGATGTAGATGTGTTGACACTTACAGCAACTCCAATTCCAAGAACCTTGCATATGAGCCTTGTAGGAATTCGTGATATGAGTGTCTTAGAAGAAGCTCCTAACGAAAGGCAGCCTATACAGACTTATGTCATGGAATATAACGAAGAAATGATACGTGAGGCGATTGTCAGGGAGCTTTCTAGACAGGGACAGGTCTACTATGTATATAATAGAGTGAATAATATTTCCGATATAGCAGATAGAATCCAGGTCTTAGTACCAGAGGCGAACGTTGCCTTTGCACATGGACAAATGAAAGAACATGAACTAGAGAAAATCATGTTTGAATTTATTAATGGTGAGATTGATGTCTTGGTTTCTACGACAATCATTGAGACAGGACTGGACATTTCGAATGTAAATACCATGATTATTCATGATTCGGATAATATGGGATTGTCACAGCTTTATCAGTTGCGAGGAAGAGTTGGGCGTTCTAACAGAACCTCATATGCTTTTTTAATGTATAAGAAGGATAAGATGTTAAAAGAAGTGGCAGAGAAACGATTGCAGGCGATTAAGGAATTTACGGATTTGGGAAGTGGATTTAAGATTGCGATGCGAGACCTTGAAATTCGTGGAGCCGGTAATCTGTTAGGTGAGAGACAGCATGGTCATATGGAAGCGGTAGGTTATGATCTGTATTGTAAGATGTTGAATGAGGCAGTAAAAACATTAAAGGGAACCAAGCGTATCGAGGAGGACTTCAATACTTACGTGGATATGGATATTGATGCTTTTATTCCGGCTTCATATATCGTAAATGAACTACAAAAGCTTGATATTTACAAGCGAATTGCCAGCCTTGAAAATGAGGCAGAGTGTGAAGATATGAAAGTGGAGTTATTGGATAGATTTGGAAATGTACCAAAATCTGTTGATAATCTGATACACATTTCTTTGATTCGAGTGCTTGCACATGAACGTTATGTGACAGAGATTAAGGGGAAGGTAGGCAGTATTACGTTCTATATGGAACCTTATGCTCCGGTTCATGTAGAACGTTTACCGATTCTTTTAGAAAAATATAAAGGAGTTTTACAATTTTCTGCGAAAGGAACTCCGAATTTTGTGTTAAAATATAAAAAATATGGATTAGTTGAGAAGGAAGCAGATTTGATGCTAGAGCATACACATCGTATGTTACAGGAGATGAAATTACTTTATGAGTAGCAAAAAACAAGAAAATATACGCCTACGCTAAGGTTGTAGGCAACGGAAAGGGATGGTTTTAACATGGAGTACAGAATGATGAAAAACATTGATGCCAAGACTTCTTTATTGGGTTTTGGTTGTATGCGTTTTCCTTTGAATGAGGATGGAAGCATTCATGAGGAAGAAGCATTTGCTATGTTGGATAAGGCATATCAGGCCGGGGTAAATTATTTTGATACTGCGTATCCATATCATGGTGGAGCAAGTGAACCGGTTGTAGGTAGAGCCCTTGCAAGATATCCGAGAGAATCTTTTTACCTTGCAACAAAGCTTCCTGTTTGGGATGTGAAAACAATTGATGATGTAAAAAGAATCTTTTTCGAACAGCTAGAACGCCTTAACATGGAGTATGTGGATTTTTATCTTATGCATGCATTAAATAAAGAGCGTTGGGAGTTGATTAAGAAGCTTGGTATTCTTGAGTATTGTGAAGAACTAAGAAAAGCAGGAAGAATTCGTTACCTTGGATTTTCTTTTCATGATGATTATGAAGTGTTTGAAGAGATTATTACTAACTATAAATGGGATTTTTGTCAGATACAGCTTAATTATATGGATAAGGATACACAGGCAACTACAAAGGGAGTAGCGCTTGCAGAAAGACTTGGTATTCCAATGGTAATTATGGAGCCGGTAAAGGGTGGGTCTCTTGCAAGTCTTCCAGATGATATTACAACGATGTTCAGAGAAACAAGACCTGGTGACAGTACAGCGGCATGGGCACTTCGTTATGTAGGAAGTTTTAGTAATGTTAAAGTAATTCTTAGTGGTATGTCTGATATGAATCAGGTGGAGGATAATTTAAAGACATTTACTAACTTTGAAGTATTGAGTGACAGAGAACAAGAAATTGTAGAAAAGGTAGCGAGTGCGCTGAATAATCGTGTGCAAAACGGCTGTACTGCTTGCAAGTATTGTATGCCATGTCCACTAGGAGTGAACATTCCTGGAAGTTTTCAGGTGTGGAATGAGTATCATGTTTATAATAATGTGAAAGATACTGTTCGTAGATGGAAAAATGATATTCCAAAAGAGGCGAAACCGAAGAATTGTATTAAGTGTGGAAAATGTGAGCAAGTATGTCCGCAGAAGATACATATTCGTGATGATCTTGAAAGGCTTCAGAAAGAATTGGATGCTTGCGAGTAATAAGGATGCAGTAAATAAAAAGATAGTTTCTCGTGTAAAGAACAGAATAATCTGTAAGAAGAAAAAGGAATTTATGCAGTTTGACTGTATTCAAATTCCTTTTTTGTTGCAAAACCCATAAATATTCAAACAACTTACAAAAATTATGAAAAAAGTGTGGAAGCTTTTAGGGAAATGTATTATAATAAATTCGAAATAAGGATTTACATAATTATTTGACAGAATAATGAAAAGGAAGAAGAGGATGTATATGAGTGAGGGCAGATATAATATTCCAAAACAGTATAAGGTTGATAAGGGAATGCCTCTGAATATTCTTTTTCAGAGGATAGACAATCTAAAATGTCGTGAGATATTTGAGACAAGTGTGGAGGCAGTTACTTGGAATTATCAAATTACAGATGAAGAAGGTATTACAGATGTAAATACTTTGATTCGTCAAAAGGGAATATCTGTGTTTGAAGTAGTCTTAAAATATAAGATTTCCACAGAGCTCTTGACGGAAGTTTTGGTAGGTTTAATCCAAAAACCAATGGTTCTAGTCTACTTATGTGAAGGAGAATTAGCAATGGGCACTTATGTGCCATTAGGGAAGGGAAATAGCGGAAGGAGTGTTTCGACGGACTTTTTTCCATATGATGAGTCACGTATGATTGGAATACTTGAGTTTGAGCAAGATGCCGGTAAGAATACAGAGCAAATTCATAAGAGGATTTATATGACACTTCGCCAGCAAAAGAAGGTTATTATGATAGAGAAGGCATTTCAAAATGTAAAGAAAGACAAAGTGCAAAGGGCTAATTTGGCATACGAGTTTAGTATGGAAAATCTTGAAAGAATTCGTGAGGAGGCAGAATATTGTGAATCACGACTTCACGTGGAGGTGTAAGTATCCGATAAGCTTTGGGGAGAGCAAATCGGTGCTGATAGATTAAGCTATAAGGGTATGTAAAGGGGATGGAGTATGGAAAACAGGGTTTCTAAGGCTACGGCAGCAGCAGTACTGAATTCATTGAAGGGTGGAGTAGTACCTCGCGTTGGACTGGAATATATTACTGTTGGAAGAAGAAGCGAAGTACAGGCACTGTTGCAGGATGTATCTATCATAGAAAATGGAGGAGCAGCAATCCGTTTTATTGAAGGAAAATATGGAAGTGGAAAGACCTTTTTGCTACATGCCTTAAGAAATCATGTTATGGAGAAAGATTTTGTGGTTACGGATGTAGAACTATCAGTAGACAGACGTTTTGCAGGAAATAGAGGACAAGGTCTTGCTACCTATAGAGAACTAATCCGTAATATGGCAGTTAGTGCAAAACCAGATAACGGTGCACTGACATTGATTCTTGATAAGTGGATTGGAATGGTTGAGAATCAGGTTATTCAGAAAGATGGATTAACACCGGGGCAGGAAGCTTTTGATTTGATGGTGAGCAAAAAAATATATGAGATTACAAGCTCTATGGAGGAGCGAATCAATGGCTTTGATTTTGGTAAAGTAATTGCAACATATTATAAGGGGCATAGAACCGGAGATATGGAATTGCAGAAAAATGCAATTCGTTGGTTATGCGGGGAGTACAGGACTAAGACAGAGGCTAAAAATGACCTTGGTGTAAATCTTATCGTTTCCGATGATAATTGGTATGATTTTATGAAGCTTTTTGCTGATTTTGTAGTAAAGGCTGGTTATACAGGGCTTTATGTATGTATCGATGAAATGGCAAGCATCTATGAAATTCCAAGTAAGGTTGGTAGAGATTACAATTATAATAAAATTTTATCTATTTATAATGATGTTCTTCAAGGAAAAGCAAAGAATATGGGAATTGTCATGAGTATTACAAAGGAGGCTCTTGAGGATTCTGGCAGGGGAATCTATAGCTTTGCACCACTGAAGTCTAGATTAAAGGATGCTAGAGAGGAAAAAGAAGGAGATGTAATGCTTCGGGATATGGCAGCACCAGTTATTAAACTGTTTCCGTTAAATCCGGGTGAATTGTATGTATTAATTGAGAAGTTGACACAACTTCATGAGGTGGTATATGATTATCAGGCGAGGCTGGAACATGATGACTTTATTTATTTTTTAAAGACACAGTATGCTAAGAAGCAAAAGGCAGAGGATGTAACAGCCAGAGACATGATACGTAATTATATTACATTGTTAAATTTGTCTCAGCAGTATCAGAATAAGCCAAAGGAAGAACTGTTGACAGTATGATAGAGCCAACGAAAATAGTAAAATCAAGGCGCAAGACAATCGCACTCGTCATAAATAGTGACGCAGAATTGGTTGTTCGAGCGCCTTTTTATGCATCGAATCAGGATATTATGCGTTTTGTACAGGAAAAGCAGGACTGGATAAAACGAAAGACAGAAGAAATGAAAAATAAAAGGCAAGAATGGCCAACATTGTCTTTGCAAGATGGAGAAAAGATTCTCTATCTTGGAAGGGAGTGTATGCTCTTTCATGGAATGACAAGGAAAATCTATTTTGATGGAAAGGCTTTTCTATTGCCAGATTCTAAGGATGCTAGAACGAAGCTTGTAACATGGTATAAGAAGAGAGCCACTGCCATTTTGCAGGAAAGAGTAGATACCATAGCAAAAAAAATGCAGGTTTTTCCAGAAGGAGTAAAGATAACTTCGGCAAAGACAAGATGGGGATCTTGTAGCAGTACCAATCATCTAAACTTTAGTTGGAGATTGATTATGTGTCCACCAGAAGTTGTGGATTATGTGGTGGTGCATGAACTATGTCATATATGGCATAAGAATCATAGTAGAAGCTTTTGGGAAAGTGTAGCGAAAATAGATTCATCTTATCGAGATCACGAGCAGTGGTTGAAGGAAAATAGAAGAATTATGGAAATATTATAAGAATAAAGGAAATCAGTGTGAAAAAAATTTTTTCACATAGGAACATAGTTCGTATTGCGAATATTGTGCCTGTGCAAGGTGCTAAAAGCACCTGAAAAGTTCGCAGGTTATGGAAAGGGCATGGTTTTTAATATGATAAAAGCAGTTATTTTTGATATGGATGGAGTATTAATTGATACAGAGAAGCATTATTTTACTTGTTGGAAGCAGGCTTCTGCAGAAGCAGGATTTCCTTTTACGGATGAACAGGCATTAAGCCTGAGAAGTAGCGATGCAAAAGTGGCAGAGAAAAGGATGAGAGAAATTTTTGGCGAAGAATTTGATTATTATGCTATTAGAGAGAGAAGAAGACAACTGGTAAAGGAAACGTTGGAACAGTGTGGACTGGAAAAAAAGCCAGAGGTGGAAGAAACGCTTAGATATCTTCGAGAAAAAGGGATTAGAACAGCAGTTGCAACAGCGACACCACTTGATTTGACAAAAGAGCATTTATCACGACTTGGTATATTGGAGCTTTTTGATGCGATTGTAAGTGCAAAGGAAGTAGAACATGGCAAACCGGCACCGGATGTTTATCTTTATGCTTGTCAACAGATAGGAGAAAAACCAGAGGAATGCATAGCGGTTGAGGATTCACCGAATGGTATTTTGTCGGCTTATAGAGCAGGATTAAAACCCGTAATGGTACCTGATTTGACCCAGCCGGATGAAGCGTTAGAGATGCTATTATTTGGATGCGTAAAATCTTTAGCAGGAGTTTGTCAGATTATTGACAATTTGGGGAAGGAAGCATAGAATAAAGCATAGATAACATAATATGTAATAGAAGGAAAGGAGTGTCGTATATGGACGGTTGTGATAGTTGTGGTCGACCTAGTAAGGATGGACAAAAGTTTGTATACGAACTCTTAGTATTATAGTATAAGAATGATTTTGCCCATCGTTTCAAATAATCCTTGGATTCTGTTTTAGGAAATAGAAAACGGTGGTTTTTTTATGCCTAAAACAGAGAAGTATAAATATCATATCTGCAGATGCAGATGTATGTTGAGGTGGAGAAGATGGAGAATGAAGAAATTATAGTTCCTGATTATGTGCAGGAACTGGTAGAGCTGATTCGTAATGGCGAATTTGAGAAATCAATTGCGGAACAGATTGATAACTATCATGATAATGATATTGCAGCGGCACTGGATGAGTTAAGTGAGTTTGAGAGAAAGAGATTATATCAAATACTGGGAGTAGAGCGAGTATCTGAAATTTTTGCTTATGTAGATGATGTAGGAGCTTATTTAGAAGAATTAGAACCTGAGAAGGCTGCGGATATTATTGAGAACATGGATGCGGATGATGCGGTTGATGTTCTAGAAGAGGTTGATGAAGAAACTAGAAATCAGTTGATAGAGCTTATGGATGAGGAATCCAAAGAGGATATTAATCTGATTCGTTCTTATCATGAGGATGAGATTGGTAGTATCATGACAACCAACTATATTGAAATTAGCAGAAAACTGACGATAAAACAGGCGATGCGCGAGTTGATTGCTCAGGCAGAGGAAAATGATAACATTACAACCATCTATGTGAAAGATGAGGATAATTCCTTTTATGGGGCAATCAACTTAAAGGATTTGATTGTAGCACGAAATTATGTGGAGCTTCATACATTAATTAGTCAGTCATACCCTTATGTACGAGATCATGAACAGATTGCAGATTGTATCGAACGTTTGAAGGATTATGCAGAGGATTCAATTCCGGTTTTAAATGAAGATAATGAATTGCTTGGTGTTATTACTGCTCAGGATATAGTCGAGGTGGTTGATGATGAAATGAGCGAAGACTATGCCATGCTTGCTGGTATGACAGAGGAAGCAGACTTGGAGGAGAGTGTATTCGAAAGCATTAAAAAGCGTATTCCGTGGCTTGCAGTATTATTAGCACTTAGTATGTTTGTTTCGGCTGTAACAGGATTGTTTGAAGGGGTGATTTCAGAGCTTGCTATTATTGTTAGTTTTCAATCATTGATTTTAGGTATGTCAGGTAATGTAGGGACACAGTCTCTTGCGGTTACGATTCGAGGTTTAATGGATGAGAACCTGGGGAAGAAGCAGAAACTAGGAATGATGTGTAAAGAAATGCGTATTGGTTTTTGCAACGGAATGATTTTAGGACTGTTATCCATTGCTTTTATTGGAGGCTATGTGTGGCTTTTGAAAGGACAATCATTAAGCTATGCCTTTGCAATATCAGCTTGTGTAGGGATTGCGCTGATTCTTTCCATGACGATATCGAGTTTTGTAGGAACGGTAGTGCCTATCTTTTTCCATCAGATTAAGGTTGATCCAGCTGTTGCGTCAGGTCCGTTGATTACAACAGTAAATGACCTTGTAGCGGTGGTTACCTATTATGGATTTGCATGGCTATTGTTAATCAATGTGTTACATCTATAGAGGATAAGAATATGATTCACTTTATTGTAAATGAGCATTCTAGAAGTGGTAAGGGTGTTCGGGTATGGAGGCAAATAGAAGCACTTTTGAAAAAAGAGGAAGAACCATATCGCATCTGGAGAACAGAGTATGTAGGGCATGCGACAAAGCTTGCTAAAGAAATTAGCAATTTGGATGAAAAAGAAATAAAACTTGTCGTTGTTGGTGGAGATGGAACCATCAATGAGGTAGTAAATGGTATTGCTGATTTTGGAAAAATAAGATTTGGAATTATTCCTACTGGATCTGGGAATGATTGTGCCAGAGGTTTAGGAATTTCTGGGAAACCTGAGGAATTGTTGCTTCGTATTTTAGAATCAAATGGAACCCAGTCGATTGATTTGGGAAAAGTAAGCTGGAAAGAGAATGATAGGATAAATTCTAGAGTGTTTATGATTAGTTCGGGAGTGGGGATGGATGCACTTGTTTGCAAGAAGGCGATGACTTCTAGAATTAAAAAAACATTAAATCGTATCGGGCTTGGTAAGTTGACGTATTTGATTATTACAGTTCAATCAATTCTTAGTATGCAGACAGCAAATACCAGAGTGATTATTGATAGAGAACGAAAAACTCTTTATAAAAATCATATCTTTTCTGCGGTAATGAATTTTAGGGCAGAAGGTGGAGGGGTTCCAATGGCACCAGCAGCGGATGCGAAGGATGGTCTGTTATCTGTCTGTACGATTCATGGAATACCCAAATTGTGTACCTTTTTTGTTTTACCATTTTTGGTTACGGCAAAACATGAGAGATTTCATGGAGTCAAGATAGAGAATTGCCGTACCTGCGAGTTTGTCATGGATACCCCTTTGGTTTTACATACCGATGGCGAATATTGTGGAGAGGTGACTCAGGTAGAATTTGAATGTTTGCCTAATCGCTTAAAATTACTGATTTAGGTGAGGATTGGATATGAAATATTAATAAGTGAGTAGGTGCAAGGATTGAGACTTGCACCTTTTTTGAAATAATAGGAAATTGCTGTAGCGTAGCGAGAATTAGACAAGAATTTCTTAAGAAATTCTTGCCAAAGTGCATGCGCAGGCACGCATAATTTATAATGTTTGGACTGTTATTAAACAGAGTAAATAGTATCCATAAAGCTAGGAAAAAGAATGGAAAAATTTCAGGCAATATTGACCATGCGAAAGCAGTTGTGTATAATTTATAGTGTAATAGCTATAGTGTACTGAAAACTATTGCGCGGTGCTCGGTGGAATAGAATTCAGAATGGCATTATGTCATAAAAAATATGTAGGAGGGTGGACATGAAAAAACAGGAGAAAGAAAAAAGTGGTTTGAATATGAAAGAAGAGCCTGTTTATAAGAATGGTCAGGCAGCACAGCTAAATAAGATTGTGAAGGATACTTATCGAGTAGTGGGTGTAGGAGTTATTCTATTGATTTTATTTACTGCGATAAATATTATTGTTTCTGTTGCGAATGCAGACCAACTGGAAAGCGTTTTGTTTTTGAATCAGTATCGAATGGGTTCAAAAACGTTAACTTCAGAGGTACAATCTTATGCCGTAACGGGAAAATCAATTTATTGTGATAATTATTATAAAGAGTTGGAAGTGGACAAAAACCGTGATGTTGCGATAGCAGGTTTGCGCAAAAATGATATTACGGAAGAGGAATTAAAAGGTTTTGATGAAATTGCAGCAATGTCGAATGAACTTGTACCTTTAGAGGTAGAGGCAATAGAGAAAGCTTCACAAGGTGATTTGATAGGTGCAATGAGTTTAGTATTTGGTGAGGAGTACGAAACAACGGTACAGAAAATTAATGCTTATACGGATGAGTGCATAGAGAAGATGCAAAATCGAATTAGCAAAAAGCAAAGTGTGTTACTTGTTATTATGTTCATGAGTGAGATATTGTTTGTATTATCTTTTATATATATTGTCAAAAAGGTAGCGGATGCTATCAGATTTTCGAAGAAAGAGCTTTTGGTTCCTATTGTTAAGGTATCTGACCAGATGGCAGAATTGGCAAAAGGAAGCTTTGCTAAAGAAATGGATATGCAGCCAGATGAGAGTGAAGTTGGCAAAATGGTAGAGGCAATTATTTTTATGAAACAAAATTTTTCGAGCATGATACATGAAATCTCAGATGTGCTTGGTCAGATGGGAAGTGGTAACTATCATGTAGAAGTTACACAGGAATACGTAGGAGAATTTGTAAAGATTAAAGATTCTCTTATTAAAATTGTTGCAGATATGAAGCAGGTATTGCAGACTATTAAGGATACGGCAACAGAGGTAGATGGAGGCTCTGAGCAGTTATCTAAGGCAGCAATGGATTTAGCAGATGGTTGTACTATACAGTCTACCAAGGTTACAGAAGTAGTAGAAATGGTACGAAAAATGGCAAGTAGCATGGAAGAAAAGGCACAGGATGCACAGGATACGGTAATGATTTCTTCGCAGGCAGGAGAGCTTCTTATGTCGGGTAATCAGAAGATGCAGGATCTTAAGGTTGCCATTACAGAGATTAGTAAGTGTTCGGAAGAAATTAGTACCATTATTGCTACAATTGAAGATATTTCAAGTCAGACCAATCTTCTTTCACTGAATGCTTCTATTGAGGCAGCAAGAGCAGGAGAAGCAGGAAGGGGATTTGCAGTTGTAGCGGAGCAGGTTAAGAAGCTGGCAGAGGAGTCTGCGCAGGCAGCAGGTGAGACAACCGTTCTGATTGAGAAGACTGTTGAAACCGTTGAAAAGGGTATTGCAATTGCCGATGAAACGGTTAGAAATATGGAAGAGGTTATGGTAGGAGCCAAGGCATCTACAGAGAAAATGGCTCAGATGGCAGAGGAGCTTCGTGAAGAGGCAAATAACATGTATATCATTAATGAAAATGTATCTGCAGTAGCAGAAATTGTGGATAATAATTCAGCAACTTCTCAGGAAACAGCAGCGGTAAGTGAAGAACAAACAGCGCAGGTAGCGACTATGGTACAAATGCTGTCACAGTTTAAAATTTAATAAGAAGATATAGGCTCCCTGGAAATGGGGAGCCTTTTTGAGTAATAGGAGCGTGCTGTAAAAAAATGGAACTACGAGAGTCCCATTTTTAAGATGTGAAGAAGCTATGAAAATATATTTATAAGAAAAAGTTAACTAATTTAGTAAAAAAAGACTTAAAAGTTTGAGTATGATGAGTCGCCTGTTCGCAATAGTCATAGCGTTCTTCACGCATCCACTTTGGTGTTGTCTGTTCTAGAGAATATGTACTGTAGGTAAATAATGTTGTCATAAAAAACGCCTCCTTTATAGATTTTGTGTTACTTGGTTTCTTATATACATCATAACAAATATCTGTATAAATCCAATGGATTGCAATACTAAAAAGAATTGCTTAAATATGTACTGACAGCACAAAGAATGATAGAATTATAATGGAATAGAAAAAATAATTGACGAAAAGTAGTATTTTTAAAACAAATAGAAGAACCGAGGAGTAAAACGAGGAGGGGATGTTTTGGGCTTTACCATAGAAGATATGAATTTGTTATCCAAGGAGCGTTATCAGATGGAATTGCAGGCAGGACATAATGGTTGGTCTAATTCCATAAACTGGATTCTTATGCTGGAGGATACAGCTATTATTCAGAATTTTGCGGGAAAGGAACTGGCAGTTACCACAGGATTAGGATTTGACACGGAAGAGAAGTTGTTAAATCTAGTAAGGATGTTAGTTAAGTTTCATGCAGCTGGACTGATTGTAAATACGGGCGAATACATAAAGAAAATACCCAAGGCGGTTATAGATTATTGCGATGAAAATGATTTACCACTAATGACAGTTCCGTGGGAAGTTTTGCTTGTGGATATGATTAAGGATTTTAGTATACGTATTTTTTTACAAGGTACGGCAGATGAGGAGATTACACGAACGTTTATTCATGCCATTGAAGAACCTGCGAATCAGGAGTTGTATCGTAAAAATTTGCTTCCGTATTTTGATGTGGATGGTGAATTTCAGGTTGTTATCTTTGCCGCAGAAGGGTTAGATGAGATGGATACCGTTGAGAGAAGACGACTTAGCTATCGTTTGCAGATATATTTGAAAAACATTACTCATAATGGAAGTTTTTTTTATTATGATTCTCACTTTGTTCTGATTATGAACGATGTTTCGAAGAAGGATTATGAAGATATCGTAGAGGGTGTAGTGCAAAGAACAAAATATAAAATGCCAGAGATTCCGATTTATGTGGGGATAGGAAGTAGAGTATATGATATAGCAAACCTTTATATTGCGTATCAAAGGGCGAAATCAGCAGCAATTGTGGCAAAGAAGAAAAAGACACCGATTGTACACTTTGATAATATGGGAATACATAGGCTTCTGTATTCTGTGGGAGATGTTTCGTTATTGAGTGAAATGGGTGATATGGCATTAAAGCCGTTACTCGATTACGACGCAAAGCATAACAGCAATTATGTAGAGACGTTGGAGTGGTATTTGAAATACAATGGGAGTATACAAGCTGTGGCAGAGGCTATGTATACACATCGTAATACGGTTATTTATCGAATTTCAAATATAAAAAAATTATTGCAGTGTGAATTGGACACAACGGAAGAAAGACTTATTTATCAAATAGCGTATTTTATTCGCTCCATGTAACAAACTATAGATATAGTTTAGGAAAGGTAAGGTGAGTGAATTGCGTGATATTTATGACTTAAACACAAAATGGGCTTTTACAAAAGATGCAACGGCTGTTCCACAGACTATGCCACAGAGCTGGTATTGGGTAAATCTTCCGCATACATGGAATGCGATAGATGGTCAGGATGGTGGTAATGATTATTACCGCGGTAAGTGTTATTATGCCAAGGAATTTCAAAAAAGCGAATTGCCACAGAATGCAATATATTATTTGGAAATTAATGGAGCCAATTCTTCCGCAGAGGTATTCTTAAATGGAAAGAAGCTGGCTCGTCATGATGGAGGCTATTCTATCTGGCGTGTCAATATTACGGAAGCACTGAAAGAAGATAATCTATTGGTAATCGCAGTGGATAATAGTGCAAATGACAGTATCTATCCGCAAAATGCAGATTTTACCTTTTATGGTGGTTTGTATCGAGAGGTCAAAATTATTGCAGTACCAGAATCACATTTTACGTTGGACTATTACGGAGGACCTGGTATAAAGGTAACAACAAATCTTACGGAAGCCTTAACGGAGGTTGAGATAGAGGTATATCTTACAAATCGAAGAGAAGGACAGATGCTATGTTTTGCTGTTTATAATCAGGAGCATGAAATTGTGGTAGAAGGGTGCCAATCAGCTGATAAGACAAATATGACCTTGAAGCTTGAAAAGCCACATCTCTGGCATGGAAGAAAGGATCCGTATCTGTATACGGCAGAAGTAACTCTTATTATGGGAGATGTCTGTGTCGATAAAGTAAAGACACGTTTTGGTCTCCGCACGTTTTTTATAGATGCAGGAAAAGGGTTTATATTAAATGGTGAAAGCTATCCGCTTCGTGGTGTTTCTAGACACCAGGATAGATGGGGGCATGGAAATGCATTACTTGTGGAGCATCATAAAGAAGATATGGAACTTATTTCTGAAATGGGAGCAAATACCATTCGTTTGGCACATTATCAGCATGACCAATATTTTTATGATTTGTGTGATGAGTACGGTATGGTGGTTTGGGCAGAGATTCCGTATATTTCAAGCCACATGCCAAACGCAAGAGAGAATACCATTTCACAGATGAAAGAGCTCATTATCCAAAATTACAATCATCCGAGCATTGTTGTGTGGGGATTGTCCAATGAAATTACGATGACAGGCGGTAAGTCTAGTGAGGACTTATTAGAGAATCATCGTGTTTTAAATGATTTGGCACATGAACTTGATAAAACAAGACTTACAACGATTGCAGCCGTGACGATGTGTGATATTCATGACCCATATATTCAAATACCGGATGTGGTCTCATATAACCATTATTTTGGTTGGTACGGTGGCGATACTTCAATGAATGGACCGTGGTTTGACCGATTCCACATGGAATTTCCGCAGATTCCGATAGGAGTTAGTGAATATGGATGTGAAGCATTAAATTGGCATACGTCAGATCCACAGCAGGGGGATTATACAGAGGAGTATCAGGCATATTATCATGAGGAGTTGATTAAGCAGCTTTTTACCAGACCTTATTTATGGGCAACGCATGTATGGAATATGTTTGATTTTGGTGCAGATGCACGAAATGAAGGTGGAGAGAACGGACAGAATCATAAAGGTCTAGTGACATTTGATCGTAAATATAAGAAGGATTCATTTTATGCGTATAAAGCGTGGTTATCGGATGAGCCTTTTGTACACATTTGTGGAAAGCGTTATATAGATCGTGTAGAGGATGAAACACGAGTTACGGTGTATTCCAATTTGCCAGAGGTGGAATTATTTGTAAATGGTCAAAGTCTTGGAAAGCAGAGAAGTAATTGTCATTTCTTCTATTTTCGGGTACCAAATAAAGGGGAAACGGTATTGAAAGCGGTTGCAGAGGACTGTATCGATGAAAGTATGATTCGAAAGGTTGCCGTTTTTAATGAGGAATACCGGCTTAAAGAAAAAGGAGCTATTCTAAACTGGTTTGATATTACACAAAAGGAAGGCTATCTGTCATTAAATGATAAAATGAGTGATATCCTAAAAACGAAAGAAGGAGAAACTCTATTTCTTGAGCTTATGAAGAACATGGGAAAGGATAAGCAAGAGGGAGCCTTTGCTATGACGGCGGAAAATATTGGTCCTATGATGCAGATGATGGGAAGTTTTACCTTAATTCGATTAATTAATACGTTTGGAGCTGTTGGTCCGGCAGTAAATAAGGAACAGTTATTGGAATTGAATGCACGATTAAATCAAATAAGAAAAATTTGAATCAAGTACTAAAAAAATAAGAATCTCTCATAAAGTTGTTCTGTTCGAGACATACTAACGAATAGAACAACTTATCTTTTTGAATGCAAAAAGATAGATTGTAAGCAATGCACACTCGCGCGAGATGAAATATGTTGCAGGCAACTGCGCTCGGCGCAAGAATGTGCAAAGCACATTCTATATATGGAGGGATTGCTGGAGTGAAAGAGAATAAGCCATTTGGTATAAAAGATAAGATAGGGTATATGTTTGGTGACTTTGGAAATGATTTTACCTTTATTCTATCAAGTATGATATTGATGAAGTTTTATTCAGATGTAATGGGAGTGTCGGTAGGAATCATTGGTTTTATGATGATGGCAGCACGTTTTGTAGATGCGTTTACGGATGTGGCAATGGGACAGATTGTAGATCGTAGCAGACCAGGAAAAAAGGGAAAGTTTCTTGAATGGATCCGTAGAATGTGTGGGCCGGTTGCTGTAGCTTCCTTTTTGATGTATGCAAGCTGGTTTCAGGATATGTCTATGGAGTTTAAAATATTTTGGATGTTTTTCACTTATCTGTTATGGGGAAGTGTTTTCTATACCAGTATCAATATACCTTATGGTTCTATGGTGTCAGCTGTATCAGCAGAATCAAAAGATAGAGCGCAATTATCCAATTGGAGAACCATTGGTTCTGCCCTTGCTGGAACGGTAATTGGTGTATTGTTACCTCTTGTTATTTATTATCAGGATGAAAATGGAAACCGTGTTCTGTCTGGCGAAAAGACGATGATAGCAGCTTTGTTTTGCTCTATTGGGGCAGTGGTATGTTATCTGCTTTGTTATGTATTAATGACAGAACGAGTGAAGGTAGAACGAAAAACAGAGAAGTTTAATTTGGGAAATATGTTGACAGGATTGGTGAAAAATAAAGCACTGGTAGGTATTGTTGTGGCTTCTATTTGTTTGCTTTTGGTACAGCTTACTGTGTCGACGATGACAACGTATGTATTTCCAAATTACTTTGGTAACACCGCGGCGCAGGCAACAACAGGTCTTGTAGGCTTAGTGGTAACACTTGGATGTGCAGCATTTACCGTGCGCTTGTCGCAGCGCTTTGGAAGAAAAGAGCTAGCAATAGTTTCTTCGCTTTTTGGAGCAGCAGTTTTTGCAGTAGCTTATGTATTGCAGGTTACAAATGCTTGGATATTTGTGATTATTTACTCCATTTCCTATATTGGAATTGCAGTGTTTAACCTTATATGCTGGGCAATGATAACAGATGTTATTGATGACACAGAGGTACAGACAGGAGAGCGCTCTGACGGAACGATATACGCTGTTTATTCCTTTGCTAGAAAGCTTGGACAGGCAGCATCTTCCGGTGTGACAGGAGTGCTACTCACAGCAATTGGTTATTCACAGGCAACGGCATTTGACCCGAAGGTTACAAAGGGGATTTACAATCTGACTTGTTTGGTTCCGGCAGTTGGATTTATCTTGTTGGCAGTTGTACTGTTTTTCTTATATCCATTGGATAGGAAATGTGTGGAAGAGAATAGCAGGCTGTTAAGGGAGAAACATGAAGCAAGGGAATAGATAGGAAAGTAAAAATAATTGGCTATCACATAAGTAAAGCACAGAGGTCTGAAAAGACATTCTGTGCTTTGAACATTTTATTTTAAGAATAGATGAATAAGTTTATTGTGAAAGGCTGTATACGGTTGATACCGCATAGGTAAGTCAAGCCATGTCTTTTTATTAACAATGCTTTTATAGTGCGTGAAAGTCTGGAAACCTTCTTTACCATGATATGAGCCCATACCGCTTTCGCCAAATCCGCCAAAGCCCATTTCACTAGTTGCAAGGTGAATAATGGTATCATTGATGCAGCCACCACCAAATCCGCAGCAAGTAGTTACTTTTTTGGCTATTTTTCTCTCTGAAGTAAATAGATAGAATGCCAATGGATGAGGCATTGAATTAATTTTCTCAATAGCATAATCCAGAGAAGAATATGTTAGGACTGGAAGGATTGGACCAAAAATTTCTTCTTGCATAACGGCATCACTAAAAGAAACATCGTCAAGAACGGTGGGTTCTATGCGAAGAGTCTTTTCTATAAAGCTTCCACCAGTAACTACTTTTGTTGGATCGATTAGACCAAGAAGACGGTGGAAATGCTTGTCGTTAATAATTTTTCCATAATTTGGATTATCAAGTGGGTCTTTACCAAATTGTAGGATAATTTGTTTTCTGATTTCTGCGACAAGATCATCTTTGATGCGAGCATCGCAGTATATATAGTCTGGGGCAACGCATGTTTGACCGCAATTTAGATATTTTCCAAAAACAATACGCTTTGCAGCGAGTTTTAAATCGGCACTTTTTTCTACAATACAAGGACTTTTTCCGCCTAATTCTAAAGTCACTGGTGTCAGATGGTTTGAAGCATAGCGCATAACTTCTTTTCCAACAGCCGGACTTCCGGTAAAGAAGATATAATCAAAATGTTCTTCTAGAAGAGATGTGTTTTCTGCTCGTCCACCAGTAACAACCGCAATGTATTTTGGGGGAAAACAATTGGTGATAAGTTTTTCGATAATTGCTGTTGTATGAGAAGAATAAGCACTAGGCTTTAATACTACAGTATTTCCTGCTGCAATAGCATTGATTAAAGGGTCCAAGGTAAGTAGAAATGGATAATTCCATGGACTCATAATGAGAACAACACCGTAAGGAGAAGGCTTTCGATAGCTTTTGGAAGGGAATTGCGCAAGCGGAGTGTGGACATGTTGTTCTTTTGCATAAGAATGAATATGCTTTAGCATATAGTCAATTTCACTTAATGTCATACCGATTTCGCACATATAGCTTTCAAATGCACTTTTTCCCAAATCCTTTTGCAGAGCAATCTCGATTTGAGGCTGATAATGCAAAATAGCAGCTTTTAGTTTTTTTAGTGCTAGAATTCTCTTTGGTACAGGTAAGGTATTACCAGTGTTAAAATAAGCTCTTTGTATGGCAACGAGGTGTTTGATTTGTTGCTTATCCATGATTGCCTCCTTTAGAAAAAAGTTATGTTTATTTACAATATAGCCTTTGTTGAAAATAGCATATCACTTTTGCAAAAGGAAAGCAATGAAAGACAACTTTAGGATAGGTTTTTGCATGTTATTGGAACGGAGTGAGCAGTAACGCTAGGAAAGTGACAAGAAATTTGTGCAAAACACAGAAAAAACAAGAAATAGTCGATTGGTATTGACAAAATAGCCTGAAAAGTAAGACAATTATATATAGAATATTATATCTATAAATACTCATGTACTTTTATAAACAGGTTGTATAAATGGGTATCTTTATGGATCGATTGTTTTGTGAAAGAGAGGGAATACACATGGGATTTGTGATGAAAAAAGCAGATTTACTTGATTCTATTGCAGAGTTAAAAGAGGCAGATTATTCCAAAAATCCGAAATTGGGTGATATTTATAAGCGTTTATTGAGAGGAAGAGAGCAGTTTGAGGTGGTTATGGATAAGGACATTACTGCTGTTATGCAGATTAGCTCCCTTGACTTAGTTTTGAATCAGCAGACAGATGAATTAATTACTATTTCAGGAGAGGCAGCAGATGCAACGGAGAGTATAAATCAATCTGCAGAGGAATCTTCTAATGTGGCAGCACAGGTTAATAGTCAGCATGAGGAACTGACTAGAACAATTATAGAGGCAGCAGAAGATACTGGTGAGGTACATAAAAAGATTGAAGCAGGACAGAATGAATTGTCTTTGATTAAAGATCTTTCCATAACAACGATTGAGGATTCCAAGGAAATGCAGAAGGATATGGATGCCTTATTGGATGTAATCAATCATATGAACGATGTGATTTCCGGAATTAATGCTATTTCTTCACAGACTAATTTACTTGCTTTAAATGCATCTATCGAGGCAGCAAGAGCGGGTGAGGCTGGAAGAGGTTTTGCAGTTGTAGCAGAGGAGATTCGTCAGCTTGCAGAAGAAACACAGAAGTTAACGGCGAATATGGGAGTGTTTGTAGAGAAAATTAAAGATGCGTCCCAGAAGAGCGCAAAGAGCGTTACAACAACCATTGAGGCATTAGGGACGGTAACAGAGAAGATAGGAAATGTATGGGTAATTAATGATGAGAACCAGAAGCATGTTTCTAGAGTAAATGATTCCATTAGTTCTTTAGCAGCAGTGAGTGAGGAAATTAGCAGTTCTATGATAGAAATGGAAAATCAGGCTGTTAATATTAAGGATCAGTGCGCGCAGCTGAATGAAAGTACACACCATTTGCGAAAGGTATGTACACGCATGAAAGATGCGGCAAAGCCTATAACGGATATCGAAAAGCTATTAGATGAAGCAGGAAAGCAACTTGGTGATATGACAGATGATGCCTTTTTCCGCATGGAATATGCAGAGTTTGTAAAATATATGGATAAAGCAATTGTTGCGCATCAGACATGGCTTGCGAATGTAAAGGGTATGATTGAAAAGCAGCATCCGGTGCCATTACAGTTTGATGCAACAAAGTGTGGATTTGGTCACTTTTATTATTCAATGACACCAAAGACACCTGAAATCAAAGCAATTTGGGTTACGGTAGCTGATAAGCATAAAAAATTTCATGAGTATGGAAAGCTTGTGAGGGATGCGGTTATGAGGTCGGATTATACGTTAGCGGAGAAGCATTATCGTGAAGCAGAAGAGGTTTCTAAGGAACTTCTTGGTATCTTTAAACAGATGAAAGATGTTGCAGGTGCAAAAATAAATTGACTCAACTTTCCCACTAGTAAAGTTGGAGAATACGCTTAATAATTCAAGCAAAATAATTTAACAAATTGGTGTATTGACATAAAAATAGCACCAAATCTTTGATATAATAAGTTCACCACAAACAACATTACACAAAGGAA
>JAXJRB010000052.1:0-2898 GCA_036310845.1 Lachnospiraceae bacterium
CTCTAGAGGGACTTGTTCACTTTGTCGCGCGAATCGCATATCACGAAGTGATAATTTCCTTATGCGATTCTGCGCATATTATTTTTGTTCAATAGGACAGTTCAAAGAACTTTCCTATTGAACAAGAAAGAGCCTTAGAAACACAACATTTCCAAGACTCCTTACTCACATGCATTACATAACGATTTATTTCTTCACTTAAACAAATCAGCCTATTCTCCCTACTCACTTAACTCACTAAACTGATCCTTACCAACCATACACAAAGGACATACAAAGTCATCCGGCAAATCCTCAAACTTTGTTCCCGGAGCAATTCCCTGTTCAGGATCTCCAAGTTCTTCATCATATACCCAGCTACATACCTCACATACATATTTCATAATTATACAGTCCCTTCATAGTTATTATACTTTACACCAGTTCCTGCACCAGTGCATCCATCTGCGTCATATTATCCTCATTCATTGTCGATATGATTCTTACCGTATTTTCCGCAAAGGTCATCCCACAGCATTTTTCAAAACTCTCCCTCATAATTTTTGCTGCAATTGGCGCCCAACCACCGTTTTCTATAAAACCAATTTTCCGATTACAAAAATTCCGCTCTGTCAAAGAAGTAATGAACTCTCTCATAAAGGGAAAAAGTTCTGCATTATAGGTAGTTGTTGCAAGTACCAGCTTACAAAAACGAAACGCATCTGCCACCGCTTCTGCCATATCACATCTTGCAAGGTCATGAACAATAATGTTTTTACAGCCTTTTTCTTTTAACTTATCAGCAAGTAACAAAGCTGCTTTTTTCGTATTTCCATATACTGTTGTATAAGCAATTACAATTCCTTCCTCTTCCGGCTCATAATTTGACCACTTGCTATATACATTCATGTAATAGTCGATGTTCTTTGATAATACAGGTCCATGTAGCGGACAAATTCTTTGAATATCAAAAGCTTTAATCTTCTGAAAAAGCTTTTGCACAAAAAGACCATACTTTCCTACAATGCCAAAATAATAGCGTCTTGCCTCGTGAATCCAATCGTCCTCTACATCATTTGCTCCAAACTTTCCAAAGGCATCTGCAGTAAACAGCACCTTATCCTGTGCATCATAAGTGACCATAACCTCCGGCCAATGCACCATAGGAGCCGCTATAAAAGTTAAGTTATGATTTCCCAAAGCAAGGGTGTCACCATCTGTCACTATCCTTCTTTTATCCGCAAATTCTGTACCAAAATAATTTTTCATCATTTGAAATGCTTTTGCCGTAGCTACAAGTATTATCTCCGGATAGCATGTTACCAGAGTTAATATGTTAGCCGAATGGTCAGGCTCCATGTGTTGTACAATCAGATAATCAGGCTTTCGTTCTCCTAATACCTCTTTCACCTTCAAAAGCCACTGCTCCTTGAATTCCACATCTACCGTATCTATAATCGCAATCTTCTTATCCTGAATCACATAAGAATTGTATGCCATACCCTTTGGTACCTCATACATTCCTTCAAATAAGTCAATTTCATGGTCATTGACTCCTACATACTTGATATCTACCGTGATGTCCATCTCTTTTTCTCCTGCATTTTGTCTGCTTTTGTAATAGGATTTTCATTTTCTTATATTTTATGCATGGAAAAAAATCCCCGGAAACTAACGTTTCCGAGGATTTCGTTATTTCTTATTCATTTAAAATCGATAGCTATAATTAAACTACACCCTGAGCGAGCATAGCATCTACAACCTTTTCGAAACCTGCGATGTTAGCACCGGCAACGTAGTCACCTTCAACACCGTACTTCTTAGCTGCTGCATCAAGGTTATGGAAAATGTTAACCATGATAGTCTGAAGCTTAGCATCTACTTCTTCGAATGACCAGCTTAATCTCTCGCTGTTCTGAGACATTTCTAATGCAGATGTAGCAACACCACCAGCGTTAGCAGCCTTACCAGGTGCAAAGAGAACCTTGTTCTCCTGGAAGTACTTAGTAGCTTCTAATGTTGTAGGCATGTTAGCACCTTCTGCTACTGCGATAACACCGTTAGCAACTAATGCCTTAGCGTCATCAAGATTTAATTCGTTCTGAGTAGCACATGGAAGAGCAATATCAACCTTTACTGACCACTGATTTGTTCCTTCAGCTGCCTTGTCATGATATTCTGCAGAAGATCTAGCTGCTGCATACTCTGTTAATCTTGCACGCTTAACTTCCTTTACTTCCTGAAGAAGAGCTACATCGATTCCTTCTGAATCATAAATCCAACCTGTAGAATCAGAAACAGTAACAACCTTAGCACCTAACTGCTGTGCCTTCTGGCATGCATAGATTGCAACGTTTCCTGAACCGGAAATTGCTACTGTCTTACCAGCAAGCTCAATTCCGTTTGTCTTTAACATTTCATTTGTTAAGTATAATAAACCGTATCCTGTAGCTTCCTTTCTTGCAAGAGAACCACCGTAAGATAAGCCCTTACCTGTTAAAACACCTTCGTAAAGACCTGTAAGTCTCTTATACTGTCCGTACATATATCCAATTTCTCTAGCACCTGTCCCGATATCACCGGCTGGAACGTCTGTATCAGCACCGATATATTTGTAAAGCTCTGTGATAAAGCTCTGGCAGAATGCCATAACTTCTCTGTCTGACTTACCCTTAGGATCGAAGTCACAACCACCTTTACCACCACCGATAGGAAGACCAGTTAAGGAGTTCTTGAAAATCTGCTCAAATCCGAGGAACTTGATGATACCTGTGTTTACAGAAGGATGCAATCTTAATCCTCCCTTGTATGGTCCAATGGCAGAGTTAAACTGTACTCTGTAACCTGTATTAACCTGAACCTGTCCCTTATCATCTACCCAAGGAACTCTGAACTTAATCTGTCTTTCAGGCTCTACTA
>JAXJRB010000053.1:0-28233 GCA_036310845.1 Lachnospiraceae bacterium
CACAACCTTTGCAATAATTACGACTGATTTATAATTATATTATAATATCATAAGCTGTAAAAGTCAAGAAATGCCGTGTTATCGCAATTCATCCCGCCACCTATAGAGGTGGGGGATTTCTTGCTCACGGCATGTTAAATTCATTTTTTATGAGATTCTTTCACATACTTCTGCTAGTGTTTTAGCATAATCAAATGCTTTTCTCTCGACAACTTTCTTATTTACGAAAAACAGCATAATCAGAATACTTAATGCTATTATCGCAATCGACATATATTCCGCCGGAAACTCCATCACCATTTTCTTAATATCAAAGTTTGGAATTAAGTAAAATTCTCGCAGCGCCAATATTATGTACAATCCTATTGAAAACCATTTACATCCATATAGATTTCGCCAATAATTATAGTTCTTCAATTCCTGATATACTCTTGCTTCTGTTTCACGATTAGAGTTTGCATAATTACGTAATACCGTCATTCCTGATTTGTACAAAGAATCACTTTCTGCATTTTCTTCAGCACGATTCTTAGGTAAATAACGGCCCATTAAGTTTCCAATTTTTTTATGATATCTTGTTTTGGTTACTTCATCTATTCTACTATCAGAATACCTCATAATAATAGTTGTTGGCATTTCTCCCAGTTTTTTATACATTTTTTCCTCATAATTCTTTCCTTTCTCTCTTGCGATTTTAGACAAAAGTACTACAAAAATTATTGCTATTGAGCTATATATAGGTATATCGAAAAAATTATTACATATACTCCCCTTATACAATACCAGAATTATAACTGGTATGATTACAGTTATACCTGGCATGACCCTTGCATGAAGTGTAAAATCATCAAAGTATTTATTCAATTTGTCCATTATTATTACCACTCCTCTACTTCCGGTTTAAAATCAATCTTCTGGATGGTTGTCCAGCCCTCACGATCAGGCATATTTTTATGATGATGTATAATATGTCCATCCGTCTTATACACTTTTACGCCTCTACGCGTAAAAGCATTTACTACAATTTGTAATGGATGATCTGAATATTTTCCTGCTGAAACAAATGCCGTTTTATTAATAGTTACTCCTTCTTCCACAATATTTCCTACAAGCCTATTTAGAATGGAAGGACCAACGTTATGCCTTCCTCCGTGATGTGGTATTTGCAAAAACTTTACCTTATCTATAATCGGATTTGATATAGCTTCTGAATAATTGATAGCCATATCCAAACCCCGAAGTCCTACATCACCGGTTAATAAAAAGTCTTCTTCATCCATACTTCCTAGTAACACAACACTCATTTCATTTTCTGCGGATGTTGTTACATTATCTCTTAATTTCTCATCACTCCAGCTCTCCAGTAATGACATTACATATTCATAAACCGCTTTAAGTTTTGCACCAAAACTATTATTATCTGCTCGCTGCTCTGCCTCTTCCAAGGCAGTTTTATCCGATTCTACCAACAGCTCAAGATAAAATTCTTTTGTAGGTGATAAAACAGTAAACCTTTCTTCTATCAATTCTCCTTGAAATGCTTCTTTTATCTCAATACCTTTTTCTGTTGCTATTTCTTCCAGTTCAGCAATATACTTATAATTTTCCTTCAACCTGCGCTCTAAGCTCTCTTTGGTGATTCTTCCATCATAAGATTTGGCATTTTCTATTACATCGTCCACATATAGCCAAGGTCTGTTCATATATAGTACCTTGACATTAAAATTTTCTAATATATGCTTCATTCCTGATACATGATCCAAATCCGAATGTGAGCATAGCGCAAAATCAATGGTCTTTTCTTCATTATCTTCGTCAAAATAGTATTGTTCAATATGCTCTTTCAACTTTTCGCCATATTTTGAAATACCTCCATCATATACCCCTACTTTGAACTTCTCTCCTTCTTTCCATCTGATTCCTATTGCATCAGAATCCTTTGTTGTTTCATTAACACCAATAAAGTCAACTTCATAAGCCATAATCTTACTTTCCTCCTCATATATTATTAGCACTCTTCTTTTTCGAGTGCTAATAATATAACATGGCAATTTTCCCCTGTCAACACTATGATTCAATAAAAGAAGATAAAAAAAGACGACTCTCGCCGCCTTTTTCAAATTCTGATTCTCAGTGGAATTTCAGTTTAGTGGAACAAGTTCTGTTCTTTTATATCCATACCAGCCATGTTCTGCTCCGCATGAACCACAGCAATCAAAACCATCACTATAATAATCACATCTACCACATTTAGGTTCTTCATCGTCTGCGGTATATGTTTCTTTTATGTAATCGCTCATATATATTACCTCACTTGTCTAAATTCCTAGTGTCTATATTTGCTTTTTGGAAATACTTCTTCAAGGTTAATGCCATACATGCCTACAAAATTTTCCAAATCAATACAAACATAATCACTGCCAATCCTTGCTTCAATTCCACCTTCATCAAACAATGAATATCCAAAGATATCTTTCAATCTTTTAACGAACTCTCCAAACCAAATGAGATTAACCCATATGAAAAATTCTGTATCGCTAACCCATCCAAATTCATCCACATAGGAAACATCAGAATTTTCTTCATCTGGATTCATTATTAGTTTGTAAAGCTCCAGTTCGTAATTTTTATCCATACCTGTTACCTCTCTAAATTTTTATTTTTTATCTAAAATATTCATGATATCATCAAATATTAGTTCTTTAGCACAGCCGAATCCTTTTAAAAAATCATCATTTATATTATCTATATAATCTTTGTCGCATTCTTTGTCTGCTAGATATTTTTTTATTTTAGCCATGGAATTTTTTGGCATTCCATAACGATAGCTGGGTATATTATTCATAAGTGTTATTATTTTATCTTTCATCAATTACCTCACAAAATTTCTAATAGCCGTATCTTAAGCGCTCGTTTTCTGCCATTTCATCATTGTTATATTCATTATAACTGGAATACAATCGGCATTTTCCGCAATGCTCACATGGTTCATCATCGTCATAACTTTTTTGATAGCCATCACATTTTCCATTTACTTGTCTCGGTTTACCAATTCCATTTTTTACGCACTGAGTAATAAGAGAACAATGGTCTAATGTTCTTCTCCCATTCCAGCCATTAGCTGCCATAATTATCACTCCTTAAATTTCTAATCACATTCACACGGTTTAACATAATTATCATTATCTTCATTTGATTGACACTCATCCAAGTAAGTACAATTCTTACATGCAAAGCAATCATCTGTTAATTCATAATCCATATTTATTACCTCGTTAAATTCCTATATACCTAACTGTTCCGCAATATCATTCAAACGAGAATGACCTTTATCTGCTGCGTCATCCCTTTTATCTAAGTCCTCATACACATTATTGTGTCTAATATCTTCAAGTTCCCTGTCCTTTAATATTTCCTTTCTCAACCGTTTTAATTGTCTGTGTGCCTTATCAAGAATTTCTTTTGTAATAGGTATCATCTCAGCATTTCCACTGGAAAGCTTAACAATCTTTTCGGCTTCTTCCGCTTTGTAAAATCCTGCATTTGCAATAACAAACGTATAACCATTTTCATCTGGTTGCCAGTATGTATCTTTTTTATTATGCTTTGTCCATTTAATGCTTTTTATTAAATACAACATTATCTCTGTCTCCTTACAAAATTCCTATTTCCATTTTAGTTTCTCTTTTAAAGAGCTATGTCCTCTTTCATTCCAGCGAGTAAGTGCTTCTACCCTATCTAATCCTCTTGCTCCTGTCGCTCCACATTGTATACAATGAACATGAAACCAATTATCTGTCCCCAGAAAATGTTCTTTGTTAAGTTTTGCAATTAAATACTCTTCACTATGTACGGGAATTACAATCATAATTTTGGGATATTTTTTTAATTCTGTTCCACAGAAAGGGCAAGGTAAAGGTTCTATTGGGTATTCCATCTGTACTTCTATTGAAGCTTCGTCACTTTCCCTGTATTGTGCCAATGTTATCTGTTGTTCCATGTCTTTTCCTCACTTACTTAAATTTCTATTCCAGCTCCCATTCACACGGAAAGCCTAACGAACTGTGTAATTTGCAGCCACGTTCACTTTTTTCGTCACTAAATGCGCAATATACGCACTGTGGATGTGCATTACAATAATCTTTAATTTCTTCTACAACTTCCTTTGGTAATTCAACCATATCTTTATTCCTAATTTCTAGTTTGCTGACCAAATACAACTGCTATCATACTTAGTATCTTTTTTTAAGAAGTCTTCTCGCATCTTATCTCTCATTTGTGCCATCATATCCAAATGAGTATAAGAAATTGTCTGTCTTGTTTTCTCTATTACAGTATCATTTTGGGGATTATAGCATACGTATGATATAATATCTTCATATCCTGTAAACTTCGCCCAAATTTCTGTTTTTACATCACAATTTTTAGATGCAATGTACTTATATCCTTGGTTAATTAATTCCTGCTTGTTCAAACAAAATCCCTCCTTATCGCCTATAGTCATAGTGATGATATCATTATAAGTATATTAAAAGCTGATTAATTGCTTCTCTGTATAAACAAACGTTCCTAATGATTTTTTTGTTATAGTATCTATAATTCTTACATGAAATAACGTTTTATCACTGTTTTGAATTTTTCCTACAACATGACCACTTCTAAAATTTCTACTGACCGTCACGCGATCTCCTACATTTATGTTCTTCATATTTGTTTCTTCCTTCCATTCATTACTTCTATTTCCAAAGAGCAGATATAAATCTGCCCTTTAGACTATTCCACAACCGGAACTAATATAATTTCTGATTCTGAATACTCAGAATCAAATTTACCCATAGATGATAATTTGTTCAGTATCATATCTATAATGTCTTTTCCTGCTGGAAAATCTTCTATAGTATATGTCAGCATATATTTTTCTTTATAAGCTTTGTCTAGCTCAGCTTTATTCTGATCCAGCCAGTCTTCACATATATCATCATCTGTTTTTTCTGATGTTTCAATCAGGTTTTCTTCTTCCCGATTATCTGATGAAATTTCTTCTGCAGTGTTTGCCGGAACATCCTCTTGGGTACCATCTTTAGGTACTTCCATCGGTTCTTCCGTCTCTTCTGCTTTTTCCTCTTTGATCAGATGTATATTCCACTTTTCTCCACCTGCACTAGTTTTTCTTTCCTCTTTTTCAACACTTATTGATAATAACTGCGTTGTGCCATCGAAGAAATGTAATCTAGTCATATGAAGTCCATTAAAATGAAGTGCCACATCCTCTCCCGGACATTCCCACCAGGAAACACCTTTGAAGTTACTGTAAATAAATTCATTAAAGAGAACACGATAATATTCTCTTTTAATTCCTACAGAATCCAACTTTTTGTATTCATAAGGAACTGTGATATTGTTCTGTGCTTTTGCCTCCTCTTCCTTTGCTTTCTTTACCTCCTTCACATTTCTGTTATGAAGAACGCATATGATTACAACCGGAAGTACTATCGGTGTAAGCAACAATAGTATTAAGATTACTAGTATAAGAAACATAACATTTCCTCCTTATTATATTTTTTTGTTTTTATATAAAACAGACTTTTTAAGCCTGTACATTTTTCGTGTTGGGATTATAAAAAGAAAAGCAGCCACATTAAATGTGTCTGCTAAATGATTTTACTTGAAATGAAATTATTTATTTTATTTTACTACATTATTCGTTTTCTGGCAATGCCTTTCTCAACGCCTGCATATTTTTTTCATATTCCTGAACAGCCCCTTTTTCCTGCAGCTTGTAATCTATTCCATGGAATTGTGTTTTTCCTGTATTTGCTATCATGGCTCCAATAAACGCCTTTTCGAAATCAATTTCCTGCATATCATGATATGCATTTATGATTTCCTGATTCGCCTTTTTCTTTTCTTCCATTTGCTTTTTACCTCTGTAAAAATCTACCATTTTTTCTTTTTTCTCCTCTTTTATTTATAGTATACCACCTCTTTTTTTTATGTCAAATTGGGCAAGAAAAAAGAACCCCTAAGGGTTCTTTCTAATTTGTTGCTGTGAGATAATCTGCTACCAGTGAATCAAGATTGGATGCAAAATCTACAACCATGAGAGCTGCAGTCTCTTCATTGTTGAGATCATATAATTTGTCCAATACTGTTTCAATGCTGTTAACATAAAGAATTTTTCCGATTGCACGTTTCTGCTTTATCTTCAAATCCTCAGTCTCTTCTTCTAAGCCATTGTGGTATTCTGTTGCCATACCAGCTTTAATTGCTGCCACTTTCATTTCCTGCCTGCAATATATGTTCGCATATTTGTATGCATCCATAAGTGCTTCGAAAAACTTGTGGTTTGTTGCTGCTACTTCAAATAAATTCTTTCTCATTTCATCTGCGCCTCCTACGCTCAAACGGGTTTTACCGTTCATGAAACATGTACCGCCTGACCGGTACATTAATTTTTAATAATGTGCCAGTTTTGGCAGTATGACCATCAGGAGTCATGATTATATGAATTTATATATTAATATGTTTATATAGTTACGTCTCAGATATCATAAATGATATGCTGTCATAAATATATATCCATATAATGTATACGTTTCTATTATGCTTTCCTAAGACTCTTTTTCAAACTATAAATAGTTTTGATAAGAATATTATTGATTGCATAAGGCATAAAAAAAGCAGCTAGACACATGAGTGCTATCTGCAAAATGAACTTATAAAAAATGAAATTAAATGATAATATTATAATACATTATTTTTTTACTTTTTGCAAGGATATTTTTATATGTTTTTACTAGAACAATTACACCTCTTTATGAGGTGTAGTTGTTCTAATTATCCCTACTAAGAAATCATCGTTTTTTTCTAATACCTCATTAAATTTCCTGCTTTCATAAATATCCCCTTACTCATCTGTTCTCACAATCACAGCTCCAAATGGTGGTTCCTTAACATCTCCATTTTCATATATATGGAAGTAACCAATAATAGGTGACGCAAGATACTCATCTTGATTTAGATATTGTCCCTTGTTATTAATATCCTCTATAAGTTCTACCTGTTTTTCCATAATTTCTTTAAATTGTGGCCATGCTTTTACACACATTTCATTAATTTCATTTATAAACTTTTCACCGTTCTGTTATATTATTTCGTAATACATATGTCAATACAATATTATTTTGTAATACTATGTATTATGTATGTAAAAAAAGGACTTTTTCAGTCCTTTTTTACGCGCTCAAACAGATAAATGTCAAACCATTTGTCTGTCAATAATTAGCAGGATGGCTCTTCAGATAATGCGATGCGGCCCATCTTCCATAATTTTCTCGTACATAGGTAGCTGCTTTTGCGATCCCCGGAAAAACTAGGTGTTTATTTTTATCTGTTAATTCGAACCTCTTCTTCCCGTCATAAGCTCCGTCCCCGGTAATGTTAAATACCGTTCCTCTTTTACTGACAAAGCCATCGAAATCACACGGATCGCTACGCAAGTTCCCATCTTCATCTAAGTCGAGAATCAAATACACAGCTTTTCTTCTTATATCACCTAATGAAGTTGCTGTTGCCCTATCTTTTGCAAACTGCTCCATTTTTTCCATCATTTCTTTATAGGAATTAAAAGCATATGGAGGTTTACCATATTTTTTCCCTTTTAGATGTACATCTTCAGTCTCATTAGTAAAGTTAATTGTATAATATAGACCATATTTATCATACACTCCAACTTCCCAGTAACAATAAAAATCTTTTTTTTCATAATCATTAAAACCGTAAAAAGTTGGAATGTATTTTGTTTTTGCATATCTTTTTTTCATTAGATTTATCCTTTATTGATTATCAATTATTTCGATATTTTCAAAATTATATATATACATTGTAGGAGAATAATATCTCTTCAATTATTCTCGATACATATAGTAAGCAGCAATTGCATCAGTGCGCTCCACGGTTCCGTCACCGCACTCAAGTACATATTCCTTGCAACCATTTGGTACTTCATAGAAACAATAATATTCCTCTTCTGATACCGGGATTACATAGGTTCTTTGACTGTACCTGATACCTCTAAATCTTAGATTCTCTCCATCCATTCCACGAAGCTTAATATTTAGATAACCCTTTTCACTACATGAACTATAATCGACAGTGTAATGTGCTACATGCCAAGAGGTACCTTCTTGAGATTCAAAGTATCGTAAATTTTCTTTTGCATATCCATCCTTTATGATCCGCACAGCTTCCTGTCCTTTGTAGACAGCATCTACTTTTACTACTGCATTTTCAAATCCTGAGCTAGTCTGTACACTAGCATAACCAAACTTGTTAAGTGGTAACATGTCATATATATTGGAATAATATATCTTACCATCTTCTTTTACTGTATTTTTCTGGTTATTTAATATAATTGAAGTATGTTCTTTCTGTGCTTCTCCCTTATGTTCCTCTATATCAATAATCGTATCTTCATTTTCTTCCTCTGTCGTCTTAATTTCTTCTGTTGTTACTTCCTGTGACTCTGTTGTTTCCTCAATTTCTATAATCTCTAGTTCTGTTGTTGCATATTCTTCTGCTGTATTCTCTTCTGAGATTTCGGTCATGCTTTCATTCATTTCGGACATTTCCTCTGTTTCAGATTCTTCTTGAACAAATACTTCTGTTTCCATAATCATAGTTTCCGCTTCATTTGTTTCTTCTGTTCCACCGACTGATACTGGATCATTCTGTTGTAATTCAGTGCTTTGAGGCTTTTTATGAAGCATGAAACTTTGTGCCATATATTCAATCAATTCTTTCTCATCTTTATTAAGTTCTTCAAAATCACTTCCTATAGAACCAATAAAAAATGACCATTCTGTAGTTCCATCATCTATTACTGCAAGTTTTCCAGCAAAATCGCTGTATAATTCAGAAGTTAATGTCACTTCTGCTGTTACCGTCGCTATCAACTTGTATGCTTCGCCTGTTTTTTTCTCATCATACTTAAGTTTCTTTTTTTCAGGACTTTTAAACCAGACACCCAGAACATCACTATTCTTTAATGCTGTAAATTTATCTTCAGTTTCCATAAATCCGAAACTAGTTCCCTTTTCTGCCACGCACACAATGGCGTCCATTTTAAACAAGAAGTAAGCCGATTCTCCATCTTTATATACATATACCTGATTGGCTTCAAACTCCATCTGTTCTGATATATTAGTAACGGCTGTTGCGTTTCTGGCTATTGATGATACTATATCGAATTTAACACCATCAATCGTAGTAATTTCTGAATATCCTTCCTTCCCTGATTTGTACAAGTCACTTGAACCACATGCGGTTAAGTGAATTATCATAATACATATGGTGATAATGTAAAGTAACCTTCTTTTTCCCATAATTTTTCCCTCATTTTTCATATTTTAACATAACACCACACCTCTTCGGGGTGTGGTGCAAAAATTCTATTCTTCTATTGTTATAATCTCGATTTCCCGAACTTCTTCGCTTAAGTAATATTCTGCTCCAAGAATTTTTGTATCAGGATAATGATATACATGGATTTTGTATTCTCCGGCTGGAAGGTAAGCAAATTGATATGTCATTGTTTTTGTTGCACTATGATTGTTCTTTTTTTCCGCTACCATATCATAGCTCTTGTTGCTTTCATCTACAATTTGCGCTGTGACATCTCCGTATCCTTCATACTTCATAGTAAACACTACACCGGTAAGGGATTTATCAAAATTTAGAACATATATTTCCTTTGTTGCTTCTTGCTGATCTTTATTTGATACAATTTCTATATTCTTTACTTTCATGGACTGCGGAGCAATGTTTACTATCCATTTACCGGATACCGACTCTTTCATATCACAAGATATCTCTCCGGCATTCTTTTCTTTTTCTACTTTCATGGTATTTCCATCTGGTGCTGTAACAAGCATCTGAACCATTCCATTTGATGTTGTAACTGTTTCGGGATCAAATATCGCATGCACTGACATATCGGATGTAATGGTATCTAATTGGAAAGTAAACTGTTGCGAAAATGCTGCTAGCTGCTCCTCTTCCGATTTATAATATGGAATATTATAATCTACGGAAGCAATATCCTCTTCTCCTTTGACAAAATTGAAGTATCTGAAAAATCCTGCTCCTGCTAAACGATAATAACCGCATTCTAAGTCATCTGGCAATGTTATCGATATATACCCATTTTTGGTAATATTAAAGTCATTTATTTTATATGCTTCGTATGACTGGAAAAAATGAGTATCTGCCTGGACAAGTGCTGTCATGTACGTTGTACCTGCATAAAATCCAAGTTCATATTGTGCATCTTTTTCTAATCCTATAATAATACCTGCTTCATTTAACATTTCTTCTGTTACAGGTATTCCATTGATTGTTTCTATCATAATATTAGGACTGTTATCATTCTCTATTTCTTTTTCTGCTGATGTCTTATCAATGGTATTTTTATTTGTACTTAATGTAATATAACCTTTATCATATTTTGCTCCATAGATTCCTATTGAATAACCACAATCCTTATATCTTTCTAATACAAGGCTTTTTTCTGTTTCTACTCGCACAGACACCTGAGCTATCAATTCATTCCTATAGTAATCCGGAATCTTCTTCTCATCATCTTTCGACCAGGCACATTTATTCATATTAAGGTCTGTTCCACCTGATGACGCTTCCAACTCGTGTAATATATGAAATTTTGTTCCCTCTTTCACATAGTATTTTCCATTTTTTAGGTTTTCTTTCGTAACTGCCTGAAGTTCGTATTTTGCATTTTTGTCTTCTATTATCTCAATATCGCATCCCGTAAGGCTGCCAATACAGGCAGCCATTACAAATAGCAATAATAATTTTCTAACTATATTTCCTGTTTTTTTCATATTTTTCCTTTTCCTAAGTTATTTAGTTTTCTGTTTTCTCTCTAATAATCTTTTGAATCGTTATCAATGAACAATCGTATTTTCTACAGAGTTTTCTATAAGATGTAGGATGTTCCTTATCTATATACTCTTGATAAATCTGTTCTCTCATTTCCTCCGTAAACTTACTTTTGGTATTATCATACTGTTTATAATATTCCTTTCTGCTAACTAGAAACAAATTATCATATTCAGCGTTACTACTGTCTCCATCCCTAAACTGTATTATTTCTTTATGTACATCCACAGGTGTCTTTGAAAACATATTCCAGATAAGCACAGCTCTGTTTATCTTGTGAGTTTTCCCATCATATTTTAGTGTGACGTGACTATATGGGTATGTAAATGCATATGGATTAAGTTTTTTCCCTTTCGGGGATACAATATCACCATTCTTTCTCACTTCATATCCATTGAATAATACCGCGTCCTCCGAAATTCCTCTAATTTTCATTTTTTCCTTCTGCATGTTCCAGCTCCTATTGCCGGCACTAATTTCTCAAGGTTTCCATTATTTTATTAGCCTCTTCAATTTCTTCTTCCGTATATAAATCTGCCCTTGTTATTTTTACTGCCGGTTTTTTTGTACGCTGTTTTTTTTCAGTCTTTTCTTCTTTTTTCTCGTCTCTTGATTTTCTTATTTCCTGTTTTAACTTGTTCTCATAATATCTGAGTTTTTCTATACGCTTTTGGCCCCAGTATATATTAACTAGCTGGTATAGTAGAAATATTATCAACAACATGATAATCAGTATTAATAAAAATATCTGTCCTGGTGTCGTATCTTTTATTATCAGCATTTCACCTATATCATAGCCCTTAATGGACATTTTCTCACCCACTTCCCTTAATTATCAGCTCTCCCTGCAGGAATCTGTATAGAAGTTCTTCTTTTAATATTTCTTCACTTTTCTTGTCACCTACATTTCTTTTTTTCATTACCTGCCCTGTCTTTATCAACATATCTTCATAAGACATATAATGAATTTCTTCTGCTTCATCCTCCTCCATAGAACGGCAATCTTCACAAATATATTCTTTCAGTACCAACCCTATTAATGCAGATGCGTATTCTTTTTTACACTTTTTCTGCATTACATTTACAAGTCGGCGAAAAGCTTCTCCATATTTGTTTCCTACATTCTCATTTAACACAAAGTCAACTAAAGCATCATATTTTATAGAATCCTCTATGTCATTTAAGACTGTCATAATATCTTCTACGTATCCTGATATTTTGTCGTTGTGTATAACAAGCCTTCCATCATATGAAATAGTCATCTTCGGTTCACTGGCCAAATTCACATATGTCATATAGGATATTTTATCAACTACTAAGCCTTTTAATATATCGATATACATATCCTCACACATGGATTCTACACTACATATTTTCCCGGAACTTACTATCTGTTTTACTCCAATTTCGATGTTTACAATGACACGTCCCATATCGTCTTGTCTTGTTTTATCTGGCATGTTACTCCATGTTTCAAGTCCTTTTTTTATTGGCTTGTATACTACTTCTCCACTCATATTATCACCTAAAACGCTCCATTTTCTTCCGTGCTTCCAACATATCCGCCATAGGAACCGTATATCGTTTTTATGGTATGTGTAGATATCATACCCATCATCTTTGCTGCTAAAGTAGGTTCTTTCAAGGCATATGACACTTTAATATAATCTCCGTTCTTTAATGGATAAGTTCCATATGATGAAGTGTTAAGAGGAAATAATTCACCCACTATCTCTTCTTTATAATAAGCATCATATACTTCTACAAATTCTCCTTTTTTTTCATTGCCTGTTGCATCCACATATGGAGTCATCTTGGTAGAACGATGTACAATGCTAATATCATATAGATTACCTGTATTGTTCATTTTATTAACCATATCCAAGTACGCCTGTGGTGATATATATCCTGTAGCCCTTGACTGATCTACAAATTCGTGTATGGCGTTGTCACAATACGTCTGTGAATCATTATCCATTTTTACAGTTAATATCATGGTAATAAAAATTACACTTATAATAGTTCCAAATGCATATGTAAACGGAGTTATCAATTGACTAAACACATTTTCACCTCACTCTTTTTTTATAAATCCATACCTGAAACTCTCTATACAAGAGTATACCTGACTTCCTGTAGTCTACCATACTGATCTAAGTAGCATGCTTTTTCATATTTTCCGGATATTGACACAATATTTAACATTTCTTGTAAATCATGCCCATATTCTTGAATATATTGATAATACGGTTCTCCCGTTTTTGTAGGAAGATTATTAATCACTGTATTATTGACTCTTACAGCAAAACTTCCGTCATATGCAGTCACTTCTGACAAAACAGATGCACCTGTAATAATTTTATATTTATTTTCTTCGTAATCTGTAAAAGACATTGATACATCAACTTTTTGATTTACTTCCTTATTTATGTTGTCTACTATTCTTTCATATGTTCCTGCAAACGCTAATAACGTTGATATCGCTGCGCAAAATGCAAATGTTTCAGCTCCTATTAAGAATAATTCTCTTACTGATTTCATAATATCCTCTTCTTAAATGGGGAAGCGTAAAGTTTTTATTACTCTACGCTTTCCAGTTAACACAACTGCTATTACGGCTGAATTGTAAACACAAGCTTTCTAATAGAATTATCTGTTGTGTCTCTTACTAATGAACCTAAATACTTTGCGTTCGGATTAATATATTCTGGTGAATTTTTTCTTGATGCATTTGCTATATTTGCCGTAGATTCTGTCTGTAATGTTTCATCAGTATAAACATAACATATACCTGTATGTGCTATTTCAACACAGATTGGTTCATTTGAGTTGTCAAAATATTTGATAGCTGCTATAACGTCTGAGCCGCTTACTAAAGCCCCCTCGTATTTCGTGTAATCTGACTCATCCAGTATCACGGAATAACTGTCCATTCGTCCAAATATTTTTCCGGCAAATTCCTGTCCCTTATCGGTTCCTAAAAAAACTAACGATCCTATTATAAGTGTCGGTATTAACACTATTGCTATTTTCAATACATCTCTTAATGGTCCTGGCATAATAATTTTCTCCTTTATATATATTTTTTAAATACTCATATCCATTGAAAAGAACATTTTTGCTGCCAAAACTATCATTGGTCCTGCTAAATATCCGAACAATAATATCATTAAAGGTGCAAATGCTAAAACTTTTGCTGTTCCGGAACGTTGTTCTAACATTTTATTGTTTTTGCGTTCTCGTTCTTTTAAAGAATGTTCTCTGTCAATTAATATTTCTGAAAAAGCTGATTTTATATCTGTTTCATCCGTAGATATAAGACAATCTACAAACATTTGAAAACTTTGATTGTCTTCACTCATTTTCATTTTTTCTAATGCTTTCCGCTCACCACTTTCTAACTCGATGATACAATCATCTATAGTAGCTTTAAATGAATATGCAAATTTACTTAACCACTCCAGTATGGTATCCATCCTAATTCCATCAGCATTCATTAATATCAGAATTAAGGTCTGGAATTGTCCTACCTCTTCTTCCTTATTTTGTGTCGAAAGTTTACACTTGAATTTTAAGTACCACATTGGACACTGATAAGCTATCCATGCTGCTCCGATTGCTAATAATAGAGTATACCACTTAAAATAAGTATTCTGATATTCATTCAGTTTCTTTGTGACTTCCTCTGCTACCATAAGTGCATATGTTTCATTTCTTACCTTGCCATTTTGCATGAGTTGCTGTTTTATTTGTTCTGTATCCGGATTTTTTACATCCTTCATCAATTCCACATACTCTTTTGATGTCTGCTGCATTACTTCTCGGTATTTTTTATTTGGTACTATATTAGAATCAAATTCAACTACATATTCACTTAGCATTGTCAGTTTTTCTTGTACAGTATTTACCAGTACAGCACAGTTAAAGAATATAAATGCTATCAAAGCAAACGAGCACTGCTTCACCAGAAATGCTTTGGGACCTGTATGATCTCCTATCTCTTTCATGTTTTCATTTAATCTTCTGGCTTTTAGATAGTTCTTATTAACTGTTTTATTAAGTACTACGGATATATAGGGTAATGACGCTATTTTAGACCAAATATTATATTGTACAATCTCTCCACGTTTTGTTTCTCTTAATGCTTCTATGAGATAATAACAAACAAAGGCTATAATAAAGATGCCCACCATAAATGCTTTTCCACCCATACCTGTATAGAATGCATTAAGTTCTTTCATATTAGATGTTGCCCATGCCTCGCATGGTTTTAATAAAAATACAACACTCAGACATATTCCTGTTAAAAAAGCATATGCATCTTTAATTTTTCGCTGATTCAACAATTCAGCATTTACTTCTTCCTTAAGGTGACTTAGGGAATCTAAAAATGCATCATCTCCATTTCCATATTCTTTAGATGATGTACATATTGATAATAATAGAAGCATAAACCTGTTTGGTGCAGTTGATGTATATTCCTCTGTCTTTTCATCCATAATAGGCGAAATAAGTATCTCATGAATCTTTGCGATATGTAGTCCTATTTCATATGGGATTTCATCCAGTGTATCTTCCACAGCATCTTCTACTATATAACTACTTCTGTAATGATGTCTGATGACTGATAGAAATAAAACCATTTGTTCTAATAGTATTAATTCCATTTTTTGAAATGTTGCTGTAATGTTTAAATGAAATATAACCACTGCTGCCATTATGCCCATAAGAAGAAACCATAAATCACCCTTCGCCAGAAATAACGTCGCAAGTATTGCTGCGCCTGAAATCCCCATACTTTTCATCATGGTTTTGGTTGCTTCCTTATTAATTGACATCTGGTCTGCCGGATACACCGCTTCTGTATTTTTTATCACCTTATTAAATAACTTATTTACAAATGGTATCACTTTAAAAAGGCGATAAAGAAAATAGAATTTATTCCTGCCACGGCTATTCAATTTTTGGTTAATGTTAATCTTTTCAGCTCGTTTTTTTTGTATTGCCCTATATATCACATATATAATTGCTACAAGAATCATATAGGCAATTGCAATATAGACAAATGCTGAATAATTTACTACTGTCATAAGCTAATTTTTTCACTTCCTTTCATGCAAGAGAAAACAGTTTTCCTGCTTTCCCTAACACTAATTAACTTTCTACAGGTTCCATCTCGAACAAATCCGGATCAAGAATTTCTGCCTTTTCTTCAAATACATCTTCTTCTACCGGTTTCCTTGGCAGTGTTCGAATCATCTCCATATCTTTCATGAACTGCTCTTCTTCTTCTTCTGTCAACTTCTTTTTAATTTCATTTATCATAGCTTCAGATGGAAGATTTACAAGTACAAATTCTCCATTCACATATCTGACAAGATCTCTTTCATCAAATGGTTTTCTATCTGTAATTCTCTTCCAGTATTCCAGTTCATCATCTTCATGCGTTTTACTGCTGTCAAGTTCCGATGGATACAGTGTTTCTGTTACCGGTATAATTTCCGTAATTCTTTCAAGGAATCTATGTCCCTTTCGGTTTTCCAGATGTAAGTCTATATTGAGAATCTTTGCTGCCATTTCGACTGCTTCTTTTTTCTCACGATAAATTCCTACAACTGGGTCCAAAAGCTTATTCGCAATATCCATTACCAAATCGTATGCTGTTTTTGCATGATGGGTAAATAATGCAAATAAGGAAGCTACCATCGCAGTCTGTACTACGTAGTTTGCCTGTATTGCTTCCGCTACCTCACCGATGATATTAATATCACCTGATGTTTTCTTCTGGAAGTTAAGTCCTTCCTGTGAGGTGATGGACTCTGTTTCTTGAAATCCGAGTATGTTACGGTTCGGATATGCGTAGTTCAAATTCAACTCTGCTGATATTTCCTGTACACGAATGGAAAATGCGGAATCAATAAAGCGAATAATGGATTTGAGTAATGTTGATTTACCAGTACCCTGTGATCCTGTAATTCCGATTGTTCTTTGTCCCTTTATTAACCACTTAATAAGAGTAAGCGGTATAATTGCATTGTTACCTTTTATAAGGTCTTCCGGTGCAATACTTGGTGTTGAGTCAAACTTACGTGCCAGAAATGCATATGAATTTGCAAATGGTGGTCTCATAACTACGATACGAGAACCATTTTTCATTGTGGAAACAACAAATCCAGATTTTTTGCTTAATACTTTGTTTGCACCAAATTTGTATATATTGTTTACGACTCTGATAAGTTCTTCCTGCGAACCAAATGACAGGCATGATAACCTTAACTTAATACCGCCTACCATAATCCATATAGATTGGTAACTGAATGTAAGATTCTTTGCACTATTTGTGATTTCATAACCATCCTTTGGTATTCCCGATAAACCTGCATCAATTTCATCAACGCCTGTATCAAAAATAGTATCAACCGCTCCAAATCCCTTGTACAACTCAAAGATTCTCTGCGAAAGAATTTCCAACTTATCATTGAAAGTAAGTTCCACCCTTTTCATCAAATCTCGGAATACATAATCTAGTCTTTCACTTGTAAAGTCATACATCCATTCGCCATTTACCTTTACCGGGTCTAACAAATTATAATCTTTGATGATTCTTGCAAATCCGTTTTGCTTATATAGTTTTCCATCATCATCCAACAAAATGTTGTACGCAACATACATCATGATTTCGAACTTATCTAAATCTTTCAGCTCATCATACTTATTGAAAGGTATAATTTCATCTATGGTCTGCTCATTTACTCCAAGATTCAGATCCTGATCCAGAAGCATGTTTTTGATATAAAGTTTTACATTACGTTTTGCTTTCGCATTTCCGTATGCTGCTTCTTTCAATGACCTTCTCAGTACAGCTTTTGACTTTTGTTTGTTTTCCAATTCTTTTTTTGACATATTCTTTTCACGGAAGTTTTCTTTTAACATACCTGAAAATTCCTTGCTGATTTTGTCTTTCAGCGTTATTACATCCGTGTAATCATCGTCAAAAAAATCATCATCTCGGATGTCCGAGAGTGAGATATAATACTTATAGCCAATGTAGACAAGCATACCGAGAATGACTAATATCATTACTATGTTTAATAACATATTTTCCCTCTCTTTCCTTAAACTACATGTTAACTATATATTCATCTTTCTTTCTGAACAGCCCCTTCTTAACCTTTACCTGCTGAATAGCTGTCTCAGGCAATTCTGTTTTTTCTTCTACGGCCAAGTATCCTTTTTCTTCCTTATTTGTAAACTTTTCCGTTTCATCATCATTGTCTTCATCATCTTTTGCCACAAACTTGGATATCATATGCCATAATGAACTGCTGAATGAGTAATTATCATCATTCTTAATATCGTTACGATTTACCAGAATGAAATCTAAAAGATTTTCGCTTATTACTGCATCCCTGTAACCTACATTGTACGGCAATGTATATAACGTCTTTACATTATATTGTTTACGGATATATGACATATCAAACTTTGAAGACTCTTCGAAATCCTTCACCACAATATGTGTTTTCCCGTTCGAAAAATCAACTTGTTTGGTAATGCCCTGTGGCACCATTACCAGTTCTTTATCGGTATACTTAGTAACCTCCTCATATAGTTTCTCATCATCGTTAGGAAGAAAAAGATACACATAGTCGTATACGCTTTCTGCATTCTTAACTACGTTTTCAAGAACATCGCATTCTATAATATCCATGATATTAGGCTTGCTTGTTGGTTTAATGACATCAAACATATTCTCTTTTTGAAGAAGTGGTGTGACGCACTCATCATAGTGTTCTTTTGTAAGATCAGCTGTTTCCGCCCTTAGTAACAAACCATCTAATCCGTCATCGGTAAATGAATAAATATCTCTTATTGTATTATTCTTAATTGCTTTTCCATAAAGAATGTCCATGATCGAATCCTGCGTAAATCCTGTTAGCTGTATTGCAATTGTTTTCTTAGATTTACCAATTGCAGTAATGCCTGCTAATAACGCTGTCATGGCTGCTCCCTGTCTATAATTATTATCTGAATCCCTAACTGCAATTATCATGTTCTTTCACTTCCCTTCTGTTCCACTTTTTCTTTCTTTTGACGATTCTTTTTTTCGTCACCAAGCAATTCAATTTTTAACATGTTTAGTGCTGCACGCATTTCCGAAGAAATTCCTTTCAGTTCTTGTGTTCCGTTGTAACAGAAATTAACATAAGCATTGTAATTACCTTCATCATAGTAAATTGTTACTTCATTCTCTATTTGTGTCAAACCAAGTACTTTCAAAATATAATCTTCCGATACCTTAACGCTTGCTTTATCTCGAAAAACTACAAATGTATGCTCTTTTGGAAACGCATTTACATATTCCATGTTGATGTAGTCATTTATATATTGCAATGTTACCGGCAGGTAATCTGTCTGCAGTACAAGGCTGTCTGACATATTTAAAAGCTCATAATCTGGATTTAATCCATGATACAAAATTACTACATCAAATTTTCGAAATGCACCTGACTTTTCCGGATTTACACTCTTATTTCGCATGTACACAGTTGAACCATGTTCCACGTAATCAGCTTCACTATCTGCTCTACGTAATGAGAGAAATAATTCATGATTGCAGGAATTATCAATAACCAATATCCTGCATTTTTTTTCTTCCAGCGATCTTGTCAGGAAATACGGAAAATCTCCTTTTTCTTGTCCGATGATTGATACAATCTTTGTATTTTCCATTATTTCCCTCCTATTCTTCCGTTGCCGTATCTTCTACTATTTCTTCTGTTTCCTGTTCAGAATATGTATACATATCTTCCGTGCTGCCTACAGCATTTTCATAATCATAACCGCCAAGTCCTGTAAGAACTGAGTTCTTTGCAGTATCCTCGATATTGTGACCTGTTGCCACGGCATCCAGTTTTTCTTCGGATAACAGTCCAAGTCTTTCTTCCAGATTCTTTCTTGCTAAAGCATTTAATGTTGTTGTTGCCTTTGTTAACAGATTGTGATCATAGTATACAGATGTGTTATCCATCATATCTTGTACTGATGCGTTAACAAGATAGGTTGGAATTGCCTTATCCTGTAAATTGCTTTCTACGTATCTGGTTGCATAGATTTTTGTTCCAGTAATGGTATATGCATCGATTGTTGCTGAAGCCATTCTTAAGATTTCTTCTTCATTTAGATATGTCCAAAATACACTTTCCTCGAAAGCTAAATTTTTCACCTGCTTCTTTGGAAGTACTAGATAGTCCGAACCATCCGGGAACATAATTCTGATATCCACATAATCATTTTCTTTCTGATCTACCATTAAGTTAACAACCTGAACTTCATATTCTCTTGAATCGGTTTCAATTTCGAGCGGTGTAACCATGTTTGCCATAACCGTCATTCCTTCATATATATCTACTATTGCTGTAGTACCTAAATCATCTGCAGTGATGTAGTTGAAGTTTTCAAGACCGGTATATACCGTCTGTTTCATCACGTTTACGCCTTCCTCAATAATTTCTCCGTGTTCAATTCCCGCACCGTCTTCTGTAGAAACCACATAGACTAACTGCTTATTTGCTGCCATTTCTTCAAGGGCTAATGCATAATTTTCGCTTTCTTCTTTCAATTCCATTCTTGTAACTACATATGCGGCAGTTATGACTAACAAAATGGTAATGACAACGACAAGTGCAATGGTGAGTTTTTTTACTTTCTTCTTCATCAATTTAAAGGACACTATTCCCAGTATTATTGCAATTCTATTCTGGGTGGATTTTTATGCGTTATCCATGCCCTTTTTTCCTCCTTTCGATTCATAAATTTTACCTTTATGCCATTTATGTTTCAGTTCAAAAGAAAGTTTTTTCGTTTTTTCTCATTACAGAGTCACTACATGTCTCTTTAGATAAAAAATAAACTTTCCCTTTCAAGGTATAGTATACCACTTATAAATAAAATGTAAAGAATATTTTCCCCATTTCTTTTTATGTATACATATAGGATATTTTTTGTATGAATATTTAGATGTATGCTTTTTCTTTTATTATTTCTGTATACAAAGAAAAAGACACGATATCGTGCCTTTTTCTACATTTACTATTCTGATTCCAAGTATGTAAATGCACCAATCAGACGATAATCTTTTTCGTCCTTATTGGTGATTGCAACCATACATTTTTGTCCAACATATGGTGTTCCACCAAGTTCAATTGCCGGTGCCTTACACATACAGGTTGCTCTGCATCCATCAATTCCATCTCCGGATGATCCAAGATTTACAATGTATTCTCCTGTCGTAAGTACATATCCAATTTCTCCGGCATATTTCTGTCTTATTACGTATTTTTCAAAGAACATCTTGTTAGGATTGTCTTTTGCATCCTTGATAGAACCCGTAATCTTAATATACGGATATTCTCTTCCATATATAGATGCTCTTGCACTTTCTACACTCTTAATTCTTACTGGAACCGGTGCTCCAACATAGAAATGTTTCCTTTCGTTCAATGGATTCTTAATATATTTCCATGATAATTCACTGTGACTGATAAAGCATTCTGCTCCGAATACATCCACACATACACCACTAGCATTTACGTATGTAATATATCCCTTTGCTTTCACTCCTGGCTTAATCTGTGCTTTTTTGCCCAAGTAGTAATCATAGCTCAAAATTTGCATAGCACGGATTCTTGATGCCAAGACTACTTCATCGTCCATATTGATATCATATACAACGAATTCTACAATTGAACCAACACGCATGTCCATTTTCTTCTTAAGTGTATCATATCCTTCTGGTGTCTCAAATTCTTCCTGATTGTAGATGAACAGCATTGGTGCCGGAATCTGAATCTTGTAAATACCACTTGTCATTTCATTGTCGGTATTAATGTCAATTCTTTTATCCGTAATCAAATGACATACAGCAATAGGTACTCTGATTTTTCCTACTTCCATCTCTTCAATACCATCAATACGGCCATACAATACCTTTGGCTTTGATGCTTTTGCTGACGCTGCTAACATTTCATATTCCTTTTTCTTTAAAGAACCAAATGTATTAATTTCTCCACCTTCATCACCGATGATTACTTCTTCATCTTTAAACGCTGCCTTTTGTTTACGTCTTCCTGGTAAGGTAATAGAACGACGCAAAAAAGCATCCTCTAAAGTTGCCTGCTTCTCAAATTCTTCGGCATCTTTTTGTGTTAAAGTTGCCTTCTTTACAGGCATTTCTGTTTTTAATACATCTTCTTCTGTAACCGCTTCATTTGGACTTTCCTCTTCTTCCATAGCGGGATCGACTGCTTCTACATCTGTTTCTTCATTTGTTTCTTTTTCTTGCGGTTGCTCTGTTTTTACCTCCATGTTTTCTTCCTGTTCCAACATTTCTTTTTTTTCCATTTTAATTTTCTCCTTTCTTATACACTTGAATATAGAATTGATGATCTACTACAGTATCATAATAAGAGTATTTACCCCAATCCTCTGTGGAACCATTTGCATTTCTAAAATATAATACATATGGATTATTCCATATGCTCATGTTTCCAGATAATACTTCCCTTGCAACTGTAATCTGCTCTTCTGATGGAACTCTGTCTTTTATAGCTGTATTGTTCGAAAATTGATCCGTCTGATATATGACTTCCTCTACTGTATTAGGAAAAATATCTGCTTCTATTCTGTTTCTCACAACCTCTGCTACTGCTATCCAGCCATTTATTCCTTGCGTATTCGCTTCATTTACTATCAGCTTTGCCACAAGTTCTATATCCTCTTTGGAGTAGATACATTCATTATTATATTTTTCATATGTAAGTGTTACGTCTATCTTATTCATAGGAGATGGCATACGCTTATATACATGAAACATTTCTGTTTCCTCTATCGTCACTGTTTTCGCCTTACTTGAACAGTGAATCCATTTTCCATCCCCAACATATATACCTACATGATTTATACTTTCACTTTTCCCATTATGCAAGAATCCTAAATCACCCGGTACCAATTCATCATTCATGATTGGTTCAAGTGCATCCAGCATTCCGCTTGTCGATAGTAGTTTGTCATATGTATTTTTATCATAGCCTGCTGTAATATAGCACCATTGCACAAATCCAGAACAATCCAGTCCATTCTGTTTCTTATCTTCTCCGATGCTCCACCATTTTGTATCATATCCTGGTTTGGATGCTTTACCGCCCCATTGATAAGGTACTCTTCCTATTAATGATGATGCAACTGATATTACATGCCTTCGTAGTTCTGACACCTCTTCATTTGCCAACAATGTCTCAATATAAGCTTTCATTTTTGGAGTTATATTAATATGGTTCAGATTAAGAAGCATACTTTCTTTCAAACCTTGGCTATTAATAATGTGTTCAATTTGAACACATTTTTTTTCATATTCCTTTTGCATTTCCTGGTTATTAGCAAGTCCATATATGAAAAAGATATCTTCTGCAGTTAAGCCTGTTATAATTACTTCACCGTATTTGGTTTTGACTTTTGAAGGATTTACCTTCTCTTGCTTTCCTTTCACTATCCGATATTTTCCATCACCTAACTCTTCATACACATCAACTGTTTTCGGAGTATCGATGTATATGGTCTTAGCTTTTCTATAGATACCTTCTTCTACTTCTTCATATGTCTGCAATTTTTTCAGTTCGTATTCTGTCATTGATGCTTCTTCTATCCTTACATTTACAAATGGTAAGGAATAGAAATCTTTAATTTCCAGCGTTTGTACATATTGTTTTGCTACTAAGTAAGCAGTTATTATATCAAGATAATCAATATTTTCATAAGGATTCTCTTGAATATAGAATGATTCCATAGTTAAATGGTAATCATATCCATTTTTTATGCATTCTTGCTTTACATATTTTTCAGCCTTACTATATGATGTTTCTATTGCTTCTTCTAACAATTTAGATATTTTTTCTATATTTATCTTAACTATTTCCTGCTTTGACATATTGACTGCATATATAGGTTTATTAGTAATGATTAATACTATTACCATTAATACAGTTAATAGTTTTATTTTTTTCCTATACGCATACGTCATTTATCTCCTCCTGAATTATCTTTTAATGGTATACTACACCATTTTATACGTTATTGTCAAGGTATGATATACCACTATAATAGTGATGGAGGATAGTTAGAAAATTTTCCAGTTCTTATTTGTCATAAACTAAACATAAACCACCACTCGATAAAGTCATGCGTGGGATAATTTTTCTTTGCATAAACAGCAGTTTGATTGTAAAAGCTTTACAAAATAAATCTACTGAATTTGATAGTTTGAGTTCTGATTCGTCTTGCCCAGAAATTGCCACTGCTATCGAAAATAGTAATTTAGTGAATTTTAATAGTTTTGAAGAATTATTATCTTACTCTAATACAGGTTCAACTTATAGTTTTACATACACAGCAACAGAAACAGGATATTTATTTGCAAATATGTGGTGTAACTCTAAATCTATGACATACACGGAAACAGTTGCTGATGGTGCAAAAGTGTCAGTTTCGTTGGAAACAATAGATACAAGCAGTTGGGAAACAGCAGGAACAAATAAATTATATATGATATATATGCCAAAGGGTTCTACTACAACTATAAAATGTACACATAATAATGGTAGCACTATGCGTATAGTTGCATCTGCTGGATTTGCAAGTAACTAATGTTAGTAATTGATTATTAAAATTACAATTCAGCTAGTATGTTTTGCTATCGATAACTGCTATATAGAGCCTAGAAATAGGCTCTTTTTCAATAACTAAACAGCAGTTACATCTCAGGCTATGCAACCTCTGGAAATTCTGTGGATTTAGGATTTCAACCCAAAATTATTATTATCTATGGAGAAATTAATGGTATACCTGCTTACGCTTTATATATACGCAATCGATATAATAGCGGTGTGTATGGTTATAATGGAGACAGCAATATCAAAATAAATGTAAATGACACTACGTTTACTCCCTATAGAATAAGTGGATATTATATTGCGTACTAATTACTAAACAGCAGTTTAGAAAATGGAACTATTGTAGTCGGCAATAGAACACATGAAGGAAGTTCTTTTGTAGATAAAACTTTCAATGTAAAAGCAGGACAGTATGTGATATGTTCTTATGCTCAGCAAACTTGTGCAGGATGTGTTCAGAATATAGATGCAGGAGTGGATTTAATCGTTAATGCAATATATGGTGTAGCTGGTGATACTGCAGATGGTAATGGAATGCGTAGTGGCATTCAAATTTATAAAATAACTTCTGATGGACGAATGAAAACTACTGGTTCTTGGGGAAGTGGAGTGGCTTATATCGTTAATTAAATATTTAAACAGCAGTACATCTATTATAGGCACATATCCTGCTTTATCAGGCAGTGTAAGTCCAGTAACTAGAAACTTTTCTGCCAATGTAGGGCTTTGTTATATGATAGTGGGTTCTGGTTATGGAGATGGAGGAATATCTTTGTTATCTGGAGCTACGATTATTTTACAAAAAAGCGTTTCTGCCGTGTCGGGTTCAGAGCCTAATGCTGTCCAAATATTTGTAATAAAAGCAACTTCTAATACTGTAAATTTTAGCACCTATGGATGCGCAGCAATTGCTATTGAATTATAATAAACAGCAGTTTTATTGCTGGATATTCTATCAATAGTTCGGGCGGTGGTGAACCGTTTATATGTTTCGGGTTGTTTTATAACGGTACCAATTGGAAGTTAACGGGTATGATGCATTGGATATATAGCCAACTTGGAACAAGGGGGTGGTATGATGTTCAAATAACATGGAATCAAGCAACACTCAGTTTTGATATTACCGCATTAAAAGATTGTTATTATTCTTATAATGTAGATATGAGTGGCAAACGAAAATTTACTAAAGGTGAAACAATATCTATATATCACAGGGATGTATTTGATATATATTTTCAAAGTATATAAACAGCAGTTCTGCTGGCAAAGAGTATATTAATGGTTTCTCAAAATCAAAATTACTTTCCAATTTTCATAATGGAACAACCACAATAAAATTAGGCGTAGATACAGACTTTGCATTTTTAATTTTGGTGCCACATTACACTTCTGAAGGTGGCTGTGATTACATCAGTGGATGTACAAATAGTACATTATCACAACTAGTTCAATCCTCAGAATATTATGGATTTTACAACATCTACATATTAAGCAACGTAACAAAAGATGATAAAATTACATTAGAAGTAAATGCCGCTCAAAATAAAGTTATTATGTTTTATAACTAAACAGCAGTACCGCGGTTGTGTCGCCACGCCCAATTCATAATTATTCTTCATATCAATTATGTGATGGAGCATCTAATACTCATCTTTACACTTTTATAAATGACTATGCATGCATTAGTATTAATACTACTCACAATGGAACATTTTATTCTGGTCCACAAACCTGTATTGCCTATTTGAATGGTATTCAGATTTATAGTGCTGATGGTGATAATACATTTTATATATCAAATATAAAAAATGGAGATGTGTTAGAAATATATTGGCAATCAAGTTCCAGATGGACCCCTATTCTTACTATTAGCGCTTTTTTATAAACATTTGCGTTTAAATCAGTATACATCTAATTCGTTTTATTAAAACAAAACAAATAATATTAAAAGAAGTCTGCCATTATTATAGCAGACTTCTTTTTGTGATTGATGCATTGCTGAATCATAAAATGATTTCCCGCCAGCAATATAAATATTATACCATTAATTTATTGTTTTTGTATACGATAACTGCTATTCAATTAACCATTTATATTCCTTTTTATGTATTAGGCGGTAATTCTCGATTCTTCAATTGTCAAATATTTCATTACAAATCTGAGCCTCGCACTATAATCATTTTTATTTGCAAATTAATTTATCGTATACAATATCTTGTATTTATTTTATATTTTATAAGTATATTTTTTTATTAAAATACTTTATTACAGTATTACTATGTTTTTTATGCGCAGTTTAAGACAGCTTCTCTGGCTATTTTTGTATTAGGACGACAGTAATATCTTGATGTTGTTGAAAATGATTCATGTCCCATTAATGCTTGGATCACCTGTGTGGGCACTCCCTTATCCGATAAATTTGTTGCAAAGTATGAGCGTATTCCGTGAATATGTATATCCTGGATGCCACATCTCTCTCCTATCAGTTTTACAACTTTTCCTATAGCAGCTTTCCCAATCTTGGTATATGGGGCTTTCATTCGACAAAAAAGATAATCACTTATGATCCCTTTCTTTTCTCTGTCAATCAAATAATCTTGTAAATGTTTTTTTGCTCTCACTGTCATGTAACATATTCTTTGTTTATTTCCTTTTCCTGTTACAATAAAACTCCCCTCATTCCAATCAATTTCACTTATTTTAATGGTTGGTATCTCTCCTACTCGTACTCCAGAGGATACTAGTAAATCAACTAATGCAAGTTCTCTTATATTTTTACAAGCATCCCTCATACGCTCCATATCAAGTTCCGTAAAATATCTTTTTACAATTATTTTTTCTTTAATTCTTTTTATTTTACGGCATGGATTTTTACGTATGTAATCTTCATCTTCCATCCACTGAAAAAAGGTATTAAGTACTCTTCTGTTATTATCAATTGTTGTCTTCTTATTTCCTTTCTGTTCTAAATGTAATAAAAAAAGTCGAATTACATTAGTATCAACTTTTGTTAATGGCATCCAATTAACGTAATCCATGAATTTCCCAATATCAAATTTATAGGTTTTTTCCGTATCATACGACATTCCATCAATTCTTTTACAGGCAAAAAAACAGTTAAGTATTTTGTGGTTATTTTCTAATTCCGTTGTTAATTGATTGCCTATTGTCTTTATTTCAATGTTTTGTAGCATATAACTCAATACATTTACTAATTTTTTACTTTTTTCTGTATCAAGATCATCATTCATTGCAGTAACTACTTCATTTATAAATTGTTCTTTATTCATATAAAAATCCTCCTTTATTGTAATCATAATAATTATAATAAAGAAGGATTTAAAATAAATTGTTAATTATTCCATTTTTATATAATCGGTACGTATTACCTATTGCTTTCATCTACTTTTCGTACTTTTTCGTTAATAGAATAGCAGTTATCGTATACAAAAGACAATGAATTAATGGTATAATATTTATATTGCTGGCGGGAAATCATTTTATGATTCAGCAATACATCAATCACAAAAAGAAGTCTGCTATAATAATG
>JAXJRB010000054.1:0-24132 GCA_036310845.1 Lachnospiraceae bacterium
AATTTTCATTGCTGTTTATAAAGGATTTGTTCTCTGAATTTTCTTTGAACGAGTTCCTTATGAACTCTTTTCTCAATAGAATTTTCAGGGTTGCATTACTGTTTATTTGTCAATGTTCTATGCTTGTTGTTTTGTTTGACACAACTCTGTTAGAATAACACATCGTTTTGTCTTTGTCAACAACTTTTTTATTTTTTTCTTTTTCTCTTTTTAAGAAACTTGTTATTTCTCAAGAGCGATTTTTATCTTATCACTTTGTTTTTTATCTGTCAACTATATTTTTAAAAAATTTTGAAGAATTAAAATCAATCCATTTGCTTTATATAATAGCGACAAAAATACACTCTGATTTACTTGCTCCATTAACCACTCTTGTATTCCAAACGGATTCACTACCGCTGCAAAAAGAAAGACTAACCAGACAAAAACAATAACCTCCACATAGCCCAATATCATTCCTGCAACTTTATCAAGGCTATGTATCACCGGCAACTTACTTACAAGCTTGCAGGAATCTATTATTAATTTACCAATTCTATGGAAAATGCGCAAAACTGCAAGCAATATGATTGCCATCAATACATTTACATAGCTTCCCTTTAAAAAATTCCCAATTCCTTTTGCCAATATTACTAATACGACAATTCCCAGCGATGTGGTCACTAATCGCATAATCCCTTCAACTAATCCTCTTTTAAATCCTATAATGCCTCCTATTAACACGGAGACTACTACTACAATCCAAATAATATTTATGCTCATTTTTACCTCTATTGTAATTTTATCATCTGTATACTATCATTTGTCACTAGAATATATTTTTGTATATTTCCTAACGGAATAATGCATTCTATTCTTTCTTTGAAGGTTCCTTCGTACTTTACCTTACCTTCCCCGTCATAAATACTGCATTCTTCTTCATTGTAGATAAGAACGGATTCCTCACAAAACATTATTTCATTGTACTCTTGATTGAAATGTATTGTTTTTTCTTTATTTCCGACGGCATCATATATGTCAAGAGAATATGTAGACTCTCCTGTCATATTTCGAAAAACGAGTCCTACGTACTCATCATTATAGTATACACTTTGTATTTGATTATTAATCATTATATTTGCAATATTTTCTGGTTTTTGACGCCCCTGATAAAACATCAAGCGATTGTCTGCCACTGCAAATGCACTTTCACGATTCATAAATCTAACAACAGGAACGATAGCATCTGCATATCCGTAGCCTCCTACTAAATTATCCGTATAATTCTGCCCTACTGACAGAAAATTATAAAATCCAACACTGGTAGTCACTTCTCCACCTTCCGCTTTCAGATAGGAAACCGCTACTTGACCACCATCATCTGATATGTCTATTGCTATTGGATATCCAGACTTGCTCATGGTTGTTCGAAAATCCACAAGCGCTTCGCCTAATACACTATAAAGACTAATTGTTGTAACTTTAGAATCATCAAGTACTACTGCCACCACCCCATTTGCTGCAACAGAAAAATCACGAATTGGCATCGTGGTATCTATACTTCCCATAATCTCTTCACTACTTGATACATATATTGTTCTTCCGTTATAGTCTCCTACCGCAACCACATTCTGGCAGGTTCTTACCATCGGATTCTGCATCTCATAGGTTTGATTCCAAATTACTTTTCCATGATTATCAGTACAGCTCATGCCATCCTTACTGTAAGTAAAAAGTGTTCCATTCAAATCCAGACTATGGGCTTCCGCTGATCTTTTCCAATCAAACTCCTGTTGTACCACATAGTCTGTATAAACTGTACTCTTCCAATTAAAATATACGCAAAGTGCTATTGCTATTACAATAACTAATACCGCACACACTTTATATATCATCAATATTCTATGTCTTGCTATTCGGCTATTCAAAGAACCACTTTCTTTTTTGGGTTCTTTTTCTTCCTTTCTAACCAAAAATTGTTTTCTCCCAAAGTCTCTTATGTCTGCCATGATAATCCTCATTTATCTTGTACCAACTTTAAAAATTGCCAACGTGAATAGTATAACATTATTTTTAAGGAAGTAAAAGTGTTTGCCCGCAAAGAATACTATCCGGATTGGTGATTCCATTTTGCAAGCAAACCTCCTCCACCCTATCTAAATTACCGTATACACTAACACAAATACTGCGCATTGTATCTCCTTGTTGCACTACGTAATATTGTGGAACCGTTGTCGTTTCTGCAAGAGAGGTTGCTTCAGCCGACACTTCTGTCATATCTAGTGCAATTGCTTCCTCTTCTACCGTCGACTCTGATTCAACTTCTATTTTCTGTTCTTCTTGGATCCATTCTGCTGGAACTGATTCCGCCACTGACCGTTCCTCTTCGATGTCACTTTCTTCTTTGTCTAATCCCTTTGGTGGCATACTTTCCTCAGCAAGAGCTTCTTCTATCATTTCCGTTTGAAAAACTCCCCCTTGTTCTGTAAACATTTCTGCCGCTTCTATAAAATCTTGATTTTCTGCAATTGTTGTCACGATATAGGAAATCTTGTCCTCCATGTTTTTCATTTTATAATAATTATTTATACTGATTATTCCATATACTACTATACATACAACAAACCCAATACTTAATACATTCATAGCATTCCACAAGAAACCTACTCTGACTTCTTCTTTATTGTATGCTTGTGCTATTCTGCCATACCTTACATTATCCTCCCGTTCCGCTCTACTACGATATTCTCTATGTTCCAGGTTCCACTCAATAAGATAATTCTGCATTTCTTCATTTTGATCATAATAAATATAAAAATTTTTAAAAGTGAGACTTCTTGTACCTTCTCGTATTATTTCCATATTCATTTCTGATACACCATCACTATGTATACTTGCCAATCCTAAATATTGACTTTGCGCAAAAAAATCCATTCCTACTTTTTCCGGTCTGTCATATCTACTTTCATGCTGATACGCTCCTGAAACAACAAAAAAGTGTTTTTTTTCTTCATCAAACTCATAACCGTATAAAAAAACTTCACATCCACTTTCATCGTCCTCGTTTTTTATTAGCTTCTTGATAAAGGTATGTACATAATCCTCTAAGTACAATACATTCATTCCCATAGGGTTTCCTACTGCCCTTGCATTTACCGGAATCTCTTTTTTATCTCCTTGCTGCCCGTCCATCATTTACCACACCTTTCACAAATTTTGTTTCTACTATAGCACGTTGTGTCCGCAGAATTTGTCGAAGCAGTGTAGTTTTAAACCAAAAAGTGTTAGCTCTGCAGCAATTACCTATTATACGAAAAGAAGCTTTTGCATTAAACGCAAAAGCTCCTTGTAATTCACATTTTTTACCAATTAAATTTATAGATTGTTACTGTTTTATAATCCTTATCAGGACCAAAAATCGAATTTGGGAAGTTCTGCTGATTTATAGAATCAGGGAATACCTGCGTTTCCAAACAAAGCCCACTTCTTTTTCCATAGAATGCACCCTTTTTCCCAGCAATAGGTGTGATACAATTACCTGCGTAGAACTGGATGCCTGGCTGGTCTGTATAGACTTCCATACTTCTTCCACTTAGTTCCTCGTAAACCTCTGCAACCTTGCGAACAGATCCATCACAATCATCGATAACCCAGTTATGATCATAACCTTGTCCAAGCTCAAGCTGAGAATTTTCTTCATTAATACGTTCACCTATCAAATGTGGCTCTCTAAAATCAAACGGTGTACCTTCTACGCTTGCAAGCTCTCCTGTTGGAATGAGTCTTTCATCTACTGGTGTATATGCAGAAGCATAAAGACAAAGTTTATGTTTCTCAATGGATTCTGCATCATGTCCTGCAAGATTAAAGTAGGAGTGATTTGTCATATTGATAAGTGTATTCTTGTCTGAAGACGCATGATATGCAAGCTTAAGTTCATTTTCATCTGTAAGAGTAACAATAACTTTTACTTGTTTATTACCTGGAAATCCCATATTCCCATCTGCGTCTTCGAATGAAAATAGAACGCTATTTTCACCCTTAACTTCGCCATTCCACAATACTTTATGATAGCCTAGGGCACCGTGACTATGTAAGTTATTGGTCCCATCGTTTGCAACAAGCTGATACTTTTCACCATCAATCACAAAGCTTGCATTTGCAATACGATTTGCACTTGGTCCTATGGTAGCACCAAAAAAGCTTCCATTTGTAAAATAACCTTCCACTGTATCAAAGCCAAGTACAACATCTTCCTTCTTACCATTCTTATCCGGAACAATAACATTTACAATATTTACACCATAATTTGTTACAGTTACTATCATACCATTTTTATTTTCCATGGTATAAAGCTTTACTTCCTGACCTTCTTTTGTACTTCCAAAATTTTTGCATGTTACTGCCATCCCCATCACCATACCTTTCTCTCACTTGTTGTATGCCTACTTTTCCGTTAGAAATTCGGCATACGCCCCTTTATTACAGCTCAATTCTACCTTCTAAAGCTCGAAGCAGAGTCATTTCATCAATGCATTCCAAATCGCCCCCAACCGGCACACCACTGGCTATTCGTGTCACCTTTACTCCCGTTGGTTTAATCAGCTTTGAAATATACATTGCTGTAGTCTCACCTTCAAGACTGGAATTGGTTGCTATAATAACCTCTTCAATATCCTCTTCCAGTCGCTTTACTAGTTCTTTTAACTTAATATCTCCAGGCCCTACTCCTAACATCGGAGAAATTGCACCATGCAATACATGATACACCCCTTCAAACTTGTTTGTTTTCTCATATGCGGCCAAATCTCGAATATTTTCAACTACCATTATGGTTTTATGATCTCTTTTCTCATTTGCGCAAATTGGGCATATTTCTTTATCGGTTAAAGTATAACAGCTCTGGCAGTAATGTATATTTTTCCTTGCATCTACCATGACTTGTGCAAAACGTTCCACATGTTCTGGTGGCATATTAATAATATGCAACGCGAGTCGTTGAGCAGACTTATTTCCAACCCCCGGAAGCTTAGCAAACTGCTCAATCAATTGATTAATATATCCGCTATACAAGTCCATTAGAAAGGAAATCCTCCGCCAAGACCACCTGTCATCTTGCCCATGAGCTCACTATTTGCTTCTTCTGCAAGCTTTAACGCTTCATTGGTTGCTGCAATAATCATATCCTGTAATGTTTCAATGTCATCTGGGTCTACTGCTTCCTCAGAGAGCTTTACATTTAAAATCTCTTTCTTACCGGATACTGTAACTTCAACAGCTCCGCCACCAGCCTTTGCTGTAAATTCCTTTGCTTCTAATTCCTTCTGTCCTTCCTCCATCTGGCGCTGCATTCTCTGTGCCTGCTTCATCAAATTATTCATATTACCAGGCATACCCATTCCACCTGGAAATCCACCTCTTTTTGCCATTTTTATATCCTCCTAACTTATTTTTCGGTGTCGTCAAACCCTATACAACAATTACTCTTCGTCTTCAATCTCAATCTCCATATTGATAACCTGAGCCAAATCAACATAGCTTTCCTCGAAACGATGTCCTTGTTCTACACGCTGCACACGTATTTTTACTTCTTTCTGAATATGATTGGATATCATATCCTCTACTCGTGACTGATTCTCGGGATTGCTCAAATAATCATAAGGCAATCCATCCTCCACTACCACGACCAGACTATTGTCTCCACCAAGACTCAATTTTGCATTTTTGAGATATACCTTTAATGGAGGTGCGGTTTGTGCAACAATCGCAAACCAGTTGCTCACAATTTCCTTAATCTCCTCTGGTATTGCCTTGGGTAGAGGTACCTTTTCTGCCACAACAGTCTCTGTTGATTGTATCGCAACTGGAACCGTTTGGACAATCCCTTTTTCCATTTTTTCTTCCAAATCCTGAATTCTTGCTACCACTGCATCATTGGTTGTTTCCATGGCAGGCTTACAGAGCTTAATCAATGTCATTTCGATTAATATTCTCTTTTGTGTTGCATACTTTACCTGACCGGAAAGCTCAGAAAAGATTCGAATATAGCGCATAATCTTTTCCGCATCCATATTTTCTGCTTCTTCACGCAGTTTTACAAGATTATCACTGGAAACATCTATAACATCTTCAATATCAGAACCTGACGTCTTAACAAGCAACAGATTTCTTAGATACCATGTTACATCCGTCACAAATTGCGATAGTTCTCGCCCTTGCATAACTACTTGTTCTAAGAGCGAAATACACCCTGGAATATCATGCGTCACTATTAGTTCCAACAGTTTGCTGAATACACCTGTGTCAACTGCGCCAAGCACATCCAGAACCTTGTCATACGTAAGCTCTTCGCCAAAATGAAACGCTATACATTGATCAAGAAGACTAAGCGCATCTCGCATAGAGCCATCTGCGGTCTTTGCTATATATTTTAACGCCTTTTCTTCAACCGCAACCTGCTCTTGCTGCATCAAATCACGCAAACGGTCTGCAATCGTCTCGATGTTAATTCTTTTAAAATCGTATCTCTGACACCTTGATAAAATGGTAATAGGTATTTTATGCACTTCTGTTGTTGCCAAGATAAAGATAACATACGAAGGTGGTTCTTCTAGTGTTTTTAAGAGCGCATTAAAGGCTCCTATCGAAAGCATATGCACCTCATCAATGATATACACCTTAAACTTTCCTTCTACTGGTGAATACGATACTTCATCAATGATTTCTCGAATGTTATCAACACCATTATTCGACGCAGCATCTATTTCAATTACATTCACACTTGCCCCTGCTGATATGGTCTGACAGCTTCTACAATGTCCGCAAGGGCTACCATTAACCGGATTCTCACAATTGACTGACTTTGCAAAAAGCTTTGCAATTGTGGTTTTTCCTGTTCCTCTTGTACCCGTAAATAAATATGCATGACCAATGCGGTCTGCCATAATCTGATTTCTTAATGTTGTTACAATGTGGTCTTGTCCTTTTACCTCTTCAAACTGATCAGGACGAAACTTTCTGTACAATGCCGTATACGACATACTTTACTCCTTCTTTACTACGCATAATAAATCGGGAAGACATCAAGCCTTCCCGATTGTGCAAGCTTTCATTACTACTTTAATCTCCAAAGCTGATTCCTAACATCTTTGCTTCCTCGATAATAGAAGAATCCGGATCAACCATTTTGAGCTTGCCCGCAACATCTTCTAATGGTACCTTTACTACTTCTCTATTTACATAACCTACCATATAACCATATTCGCCCTTAAGAATGAGTTTTGCTGCTTCTGCTCCTAAGCGGCTGGCAAATACTCTATCATAGGAATCCGGACTACCACCTCTTTGTGTGTGTCCTGGAACAGTAACACGTACCTCCATACCGGATTTTTTCTGAATAAGATCTGCAATTTCATAAGATACACTTGGATACTTAGAATTCTCCATAGCCTTTTTGTATTCCTTCTTGGAAAGTTTTGCCTTTTCCTTTGATATCGCACCTTCTGCAACTGCAAGAATGGTAAATTTACTACCACGTTCATTACGCAATTTAATGGCATCAATTACCTTATCAATATCATAAGGAATTTCCGGAATCAGAATAATATCTGCGCCACCTGCCATACCTGCATTCAATGTCAGGAATCCAACCTTATGTCCCATAACCTCTACGATAAATACTCGTCCATGGGACGCTGCTGTTGTATGAATCTGGTCTATACACTGTGTTGCAATATCTACCGCGCTCTGAAAACCAAAGGTCATATCCGTTCCCCAAAGGTCATTATCTATTGTTTTAGGAAGTGTAACTACATTTAGCCCTTCTTCTCTTAAAAGATTTGCTGTTTTATGTGTTCCATTTCCTCCAAGGACAACCAAACAATCCAAATTTAGCTTATGATAATTATGCTTCATTGCTTCCACTTTATCAAGTCCATTTTCATCCGGATCACGCATGTTCTTAAATGGCATTCTGGAACTTCCAAGAATTGTTCCACCCTTTGTTAAAATACCCGAAAAATCAGAAGCTTCTAATACTCTGTAGTTTCCATAAATCAATCCCTTGTAACCATCCAAAAAGCCAAACAGCTCAACCTGCTCCTTGGAATTGAGTAATCCTTTTGCCACTCCTCGCATTGCAGCATTTAATGCCTGACAATCTCCACCACTTGTTAACATCCCGATTCTAATCATGGAAATTCCCTCCTTTGAAATTTATATATATTATATATTATTTTGTTATTATGAACAACTTTTAATCCTTTGATGAGTCTTTCGTAATATCCTCTATTTGTACCGCTCCTGCAAATTCGCGAATTTGCTTGTCTGATTTTCTTTTACAATAAGCCGCAAGAATTACCAAAACCAAATCAGAAATGCCGTTATATATAAGACCAATTCCAATATAAATCATTGCTATTTCAAACGCCAGAAACGGGTGTATAATGAGAAAAACAGCTAACACAAAAGTAATCAACGTAGCAATCAATGCCACCCACCATCTTTCCACTCCCGAATTCTTAATCTGAATCGTATAGCTTAAATCCTGCACTGCATGCATAAGCAATACTATCCCCAGCACTGCCGGTATGAGCCCAAGAACAATCTCTGGTTTTGCACAAATCCAGACGCCAAGTAATGCAAGAACAATGCCCATCATCATCTTAAATCTACCTGAAAGTTCTTGTTTGTTTCCCTTTATATAAATCAATAATTGTGTTGCTCCCATTAATATAAGTGCTCCACCAAGCATATAACACATAAGTGTTCCTGATAAATCAGGCCATACAAGCAACACAATTCCAAGTATCAAGGTGATAAATGATGAAACAGAATAACTTTTTCTAATATCTTTCCATACTTGAATCATATACTTCCTCCTTCTGCCTTTACTATAGTTTTTACAAAAGCAAATTTAGTTTATATGAACAGTTTCATTTTATCATATATTGTTCCGCAGTTCACGTTTTTCCATTATAAAAGTCAGAAAAATTTTTATGTTTTTTTCATGGTTTTTATATTGCATTCGTTTTATATCCACAATATAATTTAATTAGTATTAGGAAAACATAATGAAACAGTACGAAAGACGAGGGATGAATTATGAAATCAAATACAGATATGAATCTTGCTAAGAAAATTAGACAAATAAGAATCGATAATAATTTAACACAGGAACAGGTAGCCAAGGCTTTAGATGCAACACCGGGCTATATCTGTAATGTAGAAAATGGCAGAACTGCCATGTCCCTGCGTATGCTTGTATATTTTGCCAAGCTGACTAACACTACTTTAGATAGTTTGGTTGGCTGTATGGACGAGAGTTATACAACAACTGCTCTCGACCATGAAATTATGGAATTAGTTGCTTCCATGTCGGATTCCGACAAGCGCAAGCTTATCGAAACCCTTCGTATTTGGAAGAACTAAATTACTAATTGGAAGCATTACAAAGTAATAACACCAAGTGACATTAAGAGGAGAACGAGCAGTAAAATCGGAGCAACCACTTTTATCATAGCGATATAAAGTTTACGTCTTCCGAACTTGCTACCGTTCTTTTCTATTTCATCAATAACATACTTTGGCTTCATAATCCAACCAATCAGGATACATGTTCCAATGGCAACTACCGGCATAAGGATATTGTTACTTACATAATCCATAATATCTAAAATTTGTGCACTCGCACCGTTTGGAAGCTTTGCTTCAAAATAGAATACATTATAGCCAAGACATACAACAACAGCCAGTACCACTGCAAATACTGCTTCGATTCCTGTTGCTACCTTTCTAGAAACACGGAATTGATCAATCAAACTTGCCACAATTGCCTCTAATATAGATACCGAACTAGTAATCGCTGCAAATAAAACCATCGCAAAGAACAAACAACCAATTACATTTCCAATAGGCCCCATCGCCTCAAAAATCTTTGGAAGAGATACAAACATGAGACTTGGACCAGCTTGCATACCTTCTGTTCCCGTAAACGTATAAACCGCCGGAATAATCATAGCACCTGCAAGGAACGCTACTGCCGTATCAAATATCTCGATCTGATTGATTGACTTCATCAAATTATCTTCATCACGCACGTAAGATCCATAAGCTACCATAATTCCCATGGCAACACTTAAGCTATAGAAAAGCTGTCCCATCGCATCCATAACTATCGTAAAGAATCCTTTTAATGTCAGCCCCTCTAAGTTAGGAATCAGATAAACCTTAAATCCTTCCAAACCAGTTCTTACCGTTCCCGTTGCATCCTCATGCTTAATCGTAAACGAAAATGCAGCAATAATGACAATCAATACCAACAGTATTGGCATAATAATCTTAGAAAATGACTCAATACCTTTATTTACTCCACGAAATACAACAAATGCCGTTGCTGCTAAGAAAACAACCGTAAAAACGATCGGCTCAACATTACTGGTAATAAAATCGGTAAAATAACCCTCTCCTGCTGCTGTCACACCATTTCCAGTCAAAAATGCCACGAAATACTTAAGAACCCAACCGCCTATAACACAATAATATGGCATAATCATAAGTGGAACGAGGCAGGCAATTACTCCTAAAAATTTCCATTTCTGACTGATTTTTGCATAAGCCTTTAATGGACTAAGCTTTGTTTTTCTTCCAATTGCAATCTCTGTGCTAAGCAACGTAAAACCAAATGTTAAGGCAAGGACTACATATACCAGCAAAAATAATCCGCCACCATCTTTGGCTGCAAGATACGGAAATCTCCAAATATTTCCTAGACCTACTGCACTACCTGCTGCTGCAAGAACAAAACCAAGCGATCCTGAAAATGAATTTCTCTCTTTCATTATCTATACTCCTTCTCTTCTAAAATGCTGTAACAATTCAAATCAATATCATAAGCTTACGCAGCATGCACTTCTGCTTATTTTGAATCATTACAAAATACTTTTCTATTCTGTCATATTTACATAAATAAAGCAAGCGGATAATATACTATCCTATTATCCGCTTGCTTATTATATTACTGTTTAGCCCGTTTCAATAACCTTATTATCATTTCGCCCAACTATATAAGGCTTTATCTTTTATTATCCGGCGTATGGCACCATATCAAAATACTCCATATCACTTATACCTTGAATGCTACATCCCCATTCTTCCTCGGAAGTTGTATAGTGAATCTCACCTTCCTGTTTCGTACCTTCAATTCTGAAATATGCAATTCCTTGATTATCTGTTGCCACAATGCAAAGTCGAGTTCCTACCGGAAGGGTAGTTTCCTCGCCCCCTATAACGACCGGAAGTTCTTTGGTGGTAGTCATATAAAATGCATTTTCATAACTATTCACTACTTGAAAAGCTTTACTTTGTGGAACAAGTTTTCCAGCCTCATCCAAGTAATAATCCATCTGTGTCGCATAGCTTCCCAACACATCCACATTTACCGCCATTTTTATTTGTTGCGCATTTATTGGTGTACTGTCGAAATACATATTACTCTGCTTATCTGTCTGTACTAATTCTCCGTTTGATATATCATATACCGTTGTTACATAATCATCCGACGCCATATTCATTGTTATTATCAAGAATATCTTTCCGCTTTCCTCGCGAATCAGATAGGCATCCTCTAGATAAATATATTCTCCCACTTCCTGCACATTACCATTTAAACGAATCTCATATCTATTATCCATATACTCAGAAATAACGGATCTATTTAGCGTCAAGCTATGTGATGCCTGATCCATTCCATCATACACAAACATTCCATTGGTCGGAAGCTTTGCTACGTAGGCATTACTATTAAGCTGGTATTCCGGCTTGATAAATTCCGCTAACTGATTAAAGCTTACCGTCGCAAAAGCAGTCTCATCTGTTATCTCATCCTTTTGAAAAATAAATGTGATTCCTGATGCATCCAAATACCATTTTGAACTCCCTAACTTCTCCCACATACCGGCTACCGTTGTCTGATAATCTGGTTTTAACTGTGCTCCATATTCCAATTGTAAATTTCCGCAAATCACATCTGTTGCAGCTCGTTTAAAGCCATCCACATCATTTACAATCTCTTCCCACGATAAAATTGTTCCGGTTTTAGCATCATAGGTATAGCCATAACAAGCATTACCATTCTGCACAGAACCATTTGTATAATTCGTCTTCTCTAAAATACTAACAACATTCTCATCTACCCTAGTACCGGAATAACGGGTAAACAAATAATAATATGTATCCATTTCCGAATTTTTTTCTACTGCTGCAACTGCATTCTCTGCAAAACGAATTAAATCCTCTTCCTGCGTAGATGAGAATCCTCCTAAAGATGTGGCTAACGCTTCATATCCTTCACCTTCTACCGTTATACGCTGATAATTTGCATTTACAACAACAGCACTTTTATCTGCATTCCACCAATTTTTATTTACCGTCTCAAAAGCTATCTGAGGGGGCGCCTGCACCGTTTGCTGCATCTGATTCTGTTCTTCCTCATTTTCATTACCCGGTAGTACTTCTTGTCCCGCTTCTAACTCAAAGTTTTCTCCCCTCTGTTGTTCTAGTTGTGTATCCGTTACTTTCTCCTGCTCATTATCCGCACAGCCTGCCAGCATACAAAAGCACATAATACTAAACAAAACTGTACTTATTCTTTTCTTTTTCATATTAATACCCATGCCTTTCCTGCACCTGCAAACTTTACAGGTGCTTTTAGCACCTTGCGCAGGCACAAATTTGCGTGTGAAAAATTTATTTTTCACACTACTCACCATACCTTTCATCTAGTCACTCTCTTTATTTTGGTTTACATAATATCCCTTTTTGCTATATATGTCAACAAGCCGATATTTCTCCTCATGAAATATCGGCTTGCCTATTATCTTTATGTGATTTGTAACTATTCAGTACTTCACGCTATCCTATACATTTACACCATGTTCCTTCAACCAATTATAGATGTCGCTATATACAACATCCTTATCTAGCTCATTAAGAATCTCATGTCGATCCTTTTCATAAAGCTTAATACGAATATCCTCTATACCTGATTGTTTATATTTTTCATAAATTCGCTGTACATCTGCTCCATAATTACCTACAGGGTCATCTGTTCCTGCTACCATGAAAATAGGAAGTTTTTGGGGAATCCTTTCTATATTTTGCTTCTTTTGTATAAAGCTCAACACATCAAACAAGGTCTTATATCCATTTACTGTAAAAGAAAAATTACAATATTTATGATTGGCACAAAACTCCCATACATTCTTATCTTTCGCAAGCCACGCGCACGAATGCGCATCCTCTTTAAATCTTTCATTATAGCTTCCAAAAGCTACATCCTTCATAAATTTAGAACGGTGTCTTGCTCCCTTTAATAATTGAATCAAAGAGGAAACAATTTTACCTGTTAGCAAAACATGCTTCATTTGAGAACCTGTACCAGCAATAACCGCCCCCGTAAGCTCTTCTCCATAAGTCATCAAATAACGTCTTGCCATAAAAGATCCCATACTATGTCCCAGCAGAAAATATGGCACATTAGGATATTGGCTTTTTGCATATTCTGTTACAGAGTGAAGATCCTTTACCACTGTCTTACTCATATTTTTCGGACAAAAATAACCTAAGTCTTCATCGCATCCTGCCGTTTCTCCATGCCCCAAATGATCATTACCTATAACCAAAAAACCCTTTGTATTCAAATATCTAGCAAAATGATCATAACGCATAATCATCTCTGTCATACCATGCGAAATCTGTAATACCGCCTTTATCTCTGTAGCAGGTTCCCAAATTACTACATGTAAATTGTGAACGCCATCATTGGATGGTAATGTAATTTCTTTCATTGCTCGACTTCTCCTTTTGCGCTTTCATACGTTCTTTTAACATCAAAAAGTATGAATCCGTTACAAATTATCTATTACTATTCTACCTTATAAAAAAGAGTAAAGCAATTTGCTAATATCAAAATAGTGCGTGCCAGCGCACGCACTTTGGCAAGAATTTCTGCCGAAATTCTTGTCTAACTACCACTATGTTACAGCATTTTCCTATTGCATCAAAAAAGAGAATGTTCAGCACTTTGAACATTCTCTTCTATCATATTAATGCCGGCAACCGGAATCGAACCGGTACGGGAGTATAAGTCCCGCAGGAGTTTAAGTCCTGTGCGTCTGCCAGTTCCGCCACGCCGGCATGTACATTGTACATTAAGTTTGCTTCGCAAACTTAATGGATGGAGGTGGATTCGAACCACCGAAGCAATTTGCAGCAGATTTACAGTCTGTCCCCTTTGGCCACTCGGGAATCCATCCATTAGCAAGACGATGTCTTGACAACGATTATTTATATCATATTCTCATTAAAAATGCAACTATTTTTCTTGAATCTTTTACATTTTTTTCAAATTCGCATACTCACCTATTTTTTTATCCATCTGTAAGATATGTACCGACAACCAATTTAGCAGAAAATCAATTAATTCCTCTAAATATTCCTGTTGATTATCATCCATCGAATCAAGATCAATCTCTGCCAACTTCTCTATAAACGCTTCATGTGCTTGTCTTTGCTTATCCAGTTCCGGATAACCCATTTCCTCCATGCAGGCTTCTTCATCCCGAAAATGTTCTTCTGTATAGTCTTTTAGCCCTGATAATATGCGCACAATCTCATCATATTTATCATGTAATAGCTCTGCATGAATGACTTTATTCGCATCCGCAATAATTTCAAACAATCGCTGATGCTCCTGGTCAACCAGCTCGATTCCTGTATGATATTTAGAGGTAAAAGCAAATGGTGACTCAAACTTACCAATCAGGGTATCACTTCCAATAATATGTCTAAACAACCAACGTGACAAATATTGCAATAGCTCACACATATTTTTTCTGATTGTCTCATCATCAAGCCCCTCGATACTTATTTCGTTCATTCTTGCAGTAAAATCAGCATGCTCCAGCTTCTGAGAAGAAAGCTCCGGGTCCTTGATTTTCTTCATATACGCTTCTTCATGTGCAAAATGTGTACTTGCGTAATCACGCAATTCCTTGATAATCACCCTTGCTGTTATTCTTACATCAATTCCCGGTGTTGTTAATCTCTTCTGAGCCTCATTAATCATTGTAAAGAAATTTCGATGTTCCTCGTCAATTTGCTCTACTCCCACCAGACAATCCTTTGTAAATTCGTACATGAAGCTTCACCATACCTTTCTATATACTTGCATTGCTATATTTCTATAACTTCTACAGCATCATAGTTCAAACAAAAATTGTTTTTGAACTCTCATCTATGTTATTATAACAATAAATATACAGTTTATAAAGACACTTTTCGCTTTTGTCTGACATTTTGTTTTGTTTGATAAAATAGCATTCTTGTATTATTTTACAACAAAATTATATTATACCCACTCTTCATCTACTACTTTTTTCAAATCCGCAAACATTTGATAATAGCTTTTCTTTGTTTCACGGATAATATCTAGGGCAATCACCTTATTATAAGCGTGTGCTACATTGTTTCTAGCATGCAGCGCTGCAATCCATAATTCCTCATCTCTAATCAAACCAGCCTGATATGCTGTCTTCAATATCTGGCGTGGCGAACCTGTCTGACCTTCTGGAAATCCTGCATTTTCTAATATTTCCTTCATAGCTTTCCACGATTGTTCAAAGCATACCTCATACAAGCCTACTAATCCTGTCATTTCTACATTACCATATGGTTCTTCATATTCATAAATATCCTTTAAATTCTGAAAAGCACTGCAAAAATTATCATACTTTTTCATAAATGATAACCCCTTCCTTCTGAATAGACTCTAGCAACTCATCTTGTATCGCTGCATCTAGATTTACCACATCATATTTTAACAAGGTCGATGTCTCTTCATCCACAGTAATTGCAAATAATTCAACCTTTCCACCTGCAACAGCTAAGTCTATATCACTTCTTTCCTTATAATCACCACGAGCCCTTGAACCAAACAATAATACCTTTGCAATATCACATGCCTTTGCAATATCACAGATTTCATTTATCACTTGCTGTTTAATACCTGTATTCTTGTATTGTGTCACTCTTCTTCACACACCTTCTATTTCGTTAATACTTCTTTTTATTATCCAACATGATTTTGTTTTTGACAATAACAGATATGCACGTCTTTCTAATCCATCAACCCGCTTACCAGACCAAGAACAAGGCCTCCTGCAAAAAGTAATATCCATATCCAGCCCTTACCTAAGAACTTCTGTGTTCCGCTCATTTCCTCATGATTTTCTCGATTCTTATCCTTTGCTCTCCATATAATCGATAACGAACACATAAAAGATGCAAACAACGCAATCATAACCGGTGTACTCATATTAATGTTGTCCTTCCATAATCTCCACATCTTCAATACTTTCAATTCTCAAAAGCTTTACCACTTGATTTTTCTTCTTGTCTTCATAACGAACCTTAATCCATTCATCATCTGCATCCAGTACAAAACACTGTAACTTATCACTTCCTACAAGTTGAAGTGCATCTCCTGTTCTCATCTTGCAATTTCTATTTACTAATTCTTTTATCAACTTTGACATAGCATTCTCTCCTTTTTCTTTTCTCTCTAACTTCTTCACCTTTGCTTCCAGACGTTTTACTTTATCGGGATATGAAGAATAGCATATTAATATCATTAAAGCTATGAATCCAACCCATTCCATTTTGTCTCACTCCAATCAATCTTTCCATACTAATTTAATATTGCTACAAGGAATCCAATTACAGCACCAATCACAAAAGGCAATAAGCCTATCCAACCCTTTGACAAAACCTTCTGTTTCCATCCCATCGACTCATTATAATCAGCATCACACAATAAATCCTGTCCTTGTATCTCAGAATTACGCTTATATACTAATGTCTCTCCATCAATGATACATACCAGCTCCAAACCTCTGCTCTGTGCTTCCGCAATACTCATCTCATACCACTGAAAGCTTTGTAGATTCCAGTCTTTTCTCTCCCAATGATACTTCTTCCCTTGCATCTTTAATCTCTTCACGAGCGCTTGTTTGGTATCTATCTCATATTGAAAATCTGTCTCTGTCTCTTCAAACAAATACTTTCCATCACTATAATCGGTAAGAACAAGTCCTTGCGCACTCTTCTCCTGAAGAAATCTTAAAAGATTCTGTGTCTTACTGAATTTTCTCTTTTCTCCAAAGCGTTTTCTTTGCTCCCATTCCTCTCTACTTAAGCAAAGCTCCTCATAAACCCAATCACCATACCAAAGCGCAAATAAAGAATACCCACTAAGAAAAGTTATTAGCACAAGATATCCCCATGCCAGACCACATATCGATTCTGCAGAATCTCCTAAAAGCTCTAATACTCCAAACCCTAGCAAGCATACAACTGATACAAAAAGCACTACACCTAATAATTCCATTAACACATCATAGGTTAAATGTCTTCTATACTTCTCTGCTCTTTCTCTTCTAAGCTCTGCATCATCGTAAAATTCGTCGCTCTCATCGCCCGCTTTATCCTTTACAAAGTAATAATTCATATCTTCATCATGTGTTACCATGTCCCAGCCGGATTGACTTGCAATATCCAGTGCTGTTTTTCTTGCTAACAGCATATTCTTCTTCGGCTTACGAAGTACCGTAAAACGGTCAATTTCATATACTTTTTCAGCTGGTTCCATTTTCTCGAAATGATAAATCATTCCAAGTGTCATATCTTTTAACAACCAGCCCTTTGTTGCCATTTCTTCCAGCCAGTCACGTTCTTTAAATAAACTAAGAAATACTTTAAATTTTTTCATCCTTATTTTCCTCTCTATCTCTCCCAAAATGCGCTCTTACTTTTGTTCTCTCAATATTTTCTCTCCGTTTGCACACTGCTGTTCTAATCTTTCCTGCTCCTTTATAAGCAAGATTCTGCCATCCTCCGTAATTTGGTAGGTTTTCTTTCCATCCACCTCACTCACCACGGTTATCATCTTATCATCAACCAAGCGCCCCAACATGGTATATAGCGTTCCCGTTCCCATCTTTACTCTCTCTTCTGTAAGCTCTCTGACAAACTTCATAATGCCATAGCCATGATTGGGCTCCAAAAGAGCTAACAGGGTGTAAAATATTGTTTCTGTCATCGGACAATACTTTTTTTGTAGCTTCTCCTCCATCTTCTTCTCCTTTCTTCTCAAACAACAACTGTTACCATTCGCGTTAATCTAATAAAATCGCTTTTAGCGATAGAATTTTTGCGTACCGTATCATTTTCTTACGATTTCCGCAGTAAATGCTTCGATCTATCTAAATAGTTACATAAATTCAAATATAATATTTTTATATACCTCTCCTCGACATGTCGACACAAAACATATCGAGTCTCGATATACCTTGCATAAACATAGTATGTCATTTTCTTTCAATTGTCAATACAATTTATATATTTTTTGTTAGTATGTATTAATTTTGTTAGCATTTTCTATAAAAAATGACTTAATACACTTCCTATAATGAAAATGCATTAAGTCATTTTTACTCTTAACTTCCAGTATTTTTACCACTCAAAATCAAAACCCTACTGTGTTGCTATTCTAGAGCTGTTCAATAGGGTTTACTATTTATCCAAACATAAATTCATCCAAGTCTTCAAGCGCTTCTCTCAGCTCCGGATTTCTTTCCTGATTTATATAGCGCTCAAGTTGCAATGCTTCCCACTCTTCAGGCTCACATTCCATGTTGTAAGAAAGCTCAACAAGATCCCATAAAAATTGACTCTTTTTTGTTTTTCGATGGGTCATACAGTATTGTTCAATTAGCATTCTTGAATATTCCTGCATTTATTCGTCCTCGCTTTCATTCGTGCCTCTTATGAATGCCATGATTTCTTCATAAGAATGCTCGCTTTTAATAACTGCATCCATGAGTTCATCCTTCCGCATTTCATTACGAAGCTTAATCAGTTCTACAAGGGCTTCCTTATCTTATTCTGCAATCAAACCGATAAAAAACTAAATAAAATTTGACAACCGATACAAACACCAGCTATTCCTATATAACTGACAAATATACTTCTATCTTCCTGTACCAATGAATCTGTAATGTGCATAATAATCCATGCAAAAAGGACATTAAAGATATTATAAAATAGTTGACAAAATGTACACATCACTATTCTTATTCTATTTGTTCTATTAAACATACTTTTTCCTCTTGATGTATTATTGTTTTACTTTTCTTCCTACTTTTTTCATAACATAATAATGAATAGCAAATGAAGCAACTGAAAAAATAATAATAGAAAGTATCGGTGAATTATTTTCAGAAACTGTTACATATCCTGAATTATACTTTTGACTAACTTCATAAATATCATTTGTATCTTTAACCGCCGCAATACATACATATTCAACAATTAAATATATAAAATTTAATCCTGCATAAATACCTGCACACTGTAGATAATTATTTTTTTCAGGGGCTTTATCATAATTTATTAATGCTGAAACAACAATACTTATTAAAATTGGTGCAAATGAAAACAATAATTGCATAAACACATCTAATTGCTGAAGCATTAATAGAAAAACACCCAATACAAAAACATTAATACAAATACTTGTACATAAATTTCTTTTAATACTCATACCTTTCCCTCCTACAGACTTCCCAACATATTGTAGATGAAATGAAACAACAGCTCTATTCATGTGAGTTATAAATACAAAATTAGAATATTTCTATATTTATTCGCTTCATTATAAATCACTCTTTTCAATTTTTTTCCACCCCAAAACGATACTTATTACTGAATACACAAAAACGAGAATAAGTAATATCAATAAACTTTTCCAATCACACTTTCTAATATCCGAATTTACAATTTTTTCTACATAATATATTGGAACAAAGTATTGTATATAAGAAAACTCTTTTAAATACATGAATGCAAGCCATATAAAAACAAATATCCCCATTGCTTCAAAAGATTTTCTATATGCACTTAAAAACAGTGAAATGTTAACTGTAAATACGAAACACAACAAAATAGCTGTTATATTTACAAAACAATACAATATTTCTCCACGCTTAAACAAATGTGGAACAGCGATATCTGTTCTTCTTATCAAAAACAGATAAAAGCAAGTAATTGAAATAACTATAAAAGCAAAAGCATTACCTACTACCAAAGCTACATATGCAATATTTTTTGCCAAATATAATCTCTTTCTATTATTGACTCGTTGTGCGTACAATTGAATACTTTTATTTTCTATCTCTCCTTTCAAAGACCGAACGACACATACAGAAAGAATAACAAAATAAATAAAACACATATAAACAAACGTATACATTTCTGAAGCAAAGGACAAACCATATACCTTTTGCTTACCTACATAGGTAAATGACTTTGAGTTCATAGCAAGACCTATCGAATACATAATAGGAATAAATATCATGGAAATCATTAACAAAAAATCTTTTCGTTTTACAATCTTAGTTAATTCTATTCTTACTAAATCCTTCATTCCGTATCTCCTTTCAATAATTTTTCTAAATTGTTCTCAGATACCTTTATAGAAGTAATTCTAGTATATGCCATGCTTTCTACAAGGACTTGGTTAATTCTTTCACTTCCTTTAAAGCTAAGGCTATTTTTATCTCTATCAATTTCTATTCCTGGTATTTTTGAAATTGCCTCTACAAACTCTTTACTTATATTCTGTACGATAATCTCATATAAACTTTCTTCTTCCAATCCTTTATCATAAACTTTTTCCCCATCCTTTATTACAATTACCCTTTCACACAAACTTCTAACTTCATCCAAATTGTGGTCAGAAAATATTACACCTATTTGCTTTTCTTTCACAATTTTTCTAATATGTTCCTTCACCATTTCTCTTCCATTAATATCCAATCCCACAAATGGTTCATCCAAAATCATAAACTTATGTCCATTTAGCAAAGCTTGTGCAAACCCCAATCTTTGTTTCATCCCAAAAGAAAATGATCTTACATATGTTTTTCCTTTATTCTCCAAACCCACTATTTTCAACACTTCATCAGACTGTTTTCGTATTATTTTCTCGTCCCATATTCCAACCGCATTCTGAAGTAATCTCAAATTGTCATAAGTATTCATATAATCTAAAAAGCTAGGTTGAATTAATATTCCAAAATCCTTCCTAATTTCACTTTCTTTTAACAAATTGTACTTATCAAAAAAAATGGAACCTGCATCTGGAAATATATTTCCAGCAATACAATTAAGTAAAGTCGTCTTTCCTGCCCCATTTCTTCCAACAAGCCCAACAATCTCTCCTTCGCTTATGTGCATCGAAAAATTATCTAAAGCTTTTTTCTCTCCATAACTTTTAGTTAATCCATTCACTTGCAAAGCACTCATCATATCCCTCCCAAGTTTTTCTTTACCTTTCCTTCAAATCCTAATGGTAATTATATATCATCGAACGATAAGCATCTTTTTGACTCACATCTCCATAATGCAACTACCCATACTGGTACTACTACCTTTTTGCTTTTAAATAACACTTCTTTTCCCCCTTCCTTTTATATGTACTCTCGGAATCTTTTTACTATATGTCTTTCAGGCTATATTTTCCTTGAACTGCTTCTGATTTCTCGTCGTACACACCGCGTACGCACTGCGAAATCATCATTGTTCAATAAAAATATATCTCTGAAATTCAAATATAAAAGATTCCGAGAGTACATTTATGATATTTCTATCATATCTCTCGAACATTAATATTCTAATTATGAAATATTAAAATTACATAAAAAACATCCCGATTTCAATAAAGAAATCGGGATGTCTGTTATGTACATATTTTCTAAATTTGGAGAGACTCCAAGGAAGAAAATTCTTATTAGACTGTTCTTTCCATCTGCATTCTTACATATATCCTATCTACAATTCAATAATAAAGGCCTTTGTATACTCTCCACTTTCACCTTCAAGATATAATCTACCATTATGCATTTCTATAATTTTTTTTGTTATCGATAATCCAAGACCACTATTATGTTTGTCTGGATTTCTTGCTTTATCCCCACATACAAACGGCTCAAAGATTTTATCCTCTATATCCTCTGGTATTGGATTTCCACTATCTGCAATAACAATCTTTTTCTCTTTCGTAAGACAAATCCATGCATCTATCCCTGAAGGATTATGCTGTAATATATTATTAAGCAAATTCAAAATAGCTCGTTTAAATATTTTTAAATCAATTTCTGCATCTATAACCTCATTCGGTATATCAATTTTAAGGTTAATATTATTGTCTTCAAATAATCTTATTTTTTCTACAATAATTCTTCTCAAATATTCTCCTAAATCACAATGCGTCATTGTCAGTTTATAATCTGCACAATCAAATCTTGTATAATCCAAAAGTAAATCAATTAATTCACCCATATTTACTGCATTTTCATTGATAATCTGTATACATCTCTCTTTACGTTCATCTGATACTCGTCCTTGCAATATTGCAATAGAATATCCTTGAATTATTGTTGTCGGCGTTTTCAAGTCATGACCAATATCAGTAAGTAATTGCTGTCTTTGTTGATACACATTTTTCTTTTCTTCTTCCATATCATATAATTTCTTTACCATGCCATTAAAAGAATTCTTTATTTCAACAAATTCAGATACCGAATCAAAGTCAAGTCGTACTTTATAATTCCCCATACTCATCTCATAAAATGCATCTATTAACATTGAAATAGGATTTGTTAATTCCTTTTTCATATAATAAGAAAGCCCACATACTGTCATAATAAAACCAGCTATTATCACCAACAAGCCTCCTATATATATGATTAAAATATTTTTAACACCATTTTTCATATTGGATATTGTAGTAGTCACCTGTATGTTCTCTGACGGAATAAAAACAAGTCCTAACCGCTCATATCCCAATACGTCGTTAAAATACGCCATGCTAGCATACATTTTTTTCCCATCTCTTAGCAATTCGCCTTTGGTAAGCTCAATTAATTGGCGTTGTGAATACTCATTTATTTCGTCACTATTTGTTGTATATATAACCTGCATTTTATCATCCAATATACTAACCCAACCACCAATACTCTTAATATGCTCCGTTTCCATATTAGAATAGTCTTCTGTAAATAACGAATTAGCAAAGTACTTTTGTGCCTCCACTAACAAATACTTATCTCCCATCAGTTCAATAAAGAAATTTGCCACGCAAAATACAATAAGTATAATTATTGAAAATACTATAAAATTCTTTTTAAGAAACTTACTTATATTTGTTCTTCTACTTTTCAAATCTATACCCCAATCCTCTTACTGTTTTTATTATTTGTGGATTTTTAGAATCTTCTTCTATTTTATCTCGTAACTTACTTATATAAACAACAACAGTATTGTCTGTATACAAATATTCTTCTTCCCATACAAGCTCAAAAATTTGCGATTTAGTAAACACCCTTCCAGGTTCATTCATAAAAAGTTTTAATATTTTATATTCTGTATATGTTAAATCAATTTCTTTCTTGCCCTTATAAAGTTTGCACTCACGCTGATCCAAAGTTAAATGCCCTATCGTAATCTCTTCTTGCTGCGTTTCCTTTGAACCTCCGAAATCATAAAAACGTCTTATTTGAGCATTTATCCTAGCTACTAATTCTAAAGGATTGAAAGGTTTAGCCAAATAGTCATCTGCTCCCAGATTTAACCCTAAAATTTTATCATTATCTTGATTTTTAGCCGATAAAATAATTACAGGAACATTACTCTGCTTTCTAACCAACTTTATAACTTCATACCCATTTAATTCTGGAAGCATAATATCCAATACAATTAAATGAATATCTTCTTGGTCAAAAATATTAATAGCCTTTTTCCCATCATCCGCAACAAAAACATGGTATTCTTCTTGCTCTAAATAAATTTTTATTAATTCAACTATTTCCTGCGAATCCTCAACAATTAATATATTCTTCATTATATTACTCTTCCTATTCTGTCAAGCCAGAAAATATTGTTTTTTCAAGGCTTTGACGTATTTTTATTTTCCTCAAAACAGAGCTATTAGTGATGATATTCGTAGTATCTAGTACCGAATAGTTGACTTTTGGGTAT
>JAXJRB010000055.1:0-29527 GCA_036310845.1 Lachnospiraceae bacterium
ACAAGGCTTGCTTTGAATTTAGCGGAGAAATTTCTTCTTGTTTTTGACATTTTGATGAACCTTCTTTCTGTGATAATTATAGTGTATCAGATTCATTAAGAAATGTCTTAAAAAGTGTCTTATATTACGGTACCATTATATTCGAAATAACAAAGACATTAAAGAATAATAGTGAATATCGTATGGGGCTTCGTGTAAAAACAGAAAATACTAATGTTTATCCATGTATTTATATGGAAGCATATTATGACAATTTTATGCATGGAAGAGAAACACTAGATGAGCTGCTTACCACAGTGATGGAATCTGTGAAAGAGGCGATTATTAAAAAGCCAATTAATATTTCATTCTTTATGGATTGGGAGAAAGTGAAAACACATGTGTTTTTCAGGGTGATTAATACAGAACAGAATCATGAGCTACTAGAAGCTGTACCACATATGGAAGTGCTGGATTTATCTGTTATCTATCATGTAAATGTGGGATGTTTCCTACCTGAAAACCTGGAAGTATTTGGAAGCATTATTATACGCAATGAACATTTAAAACTATGGAATATTACACAAGACGCGCTTCATGAATGCGCTCTACAGAATGTGAAAGATAAGCAGAAAGCAGAGCTGCGGGATATGACTTCTGTCATAGAGGAAATGAAGGCATTTATAGAAATAGATGACAGGGAAACAGAAGAAATGCCTATCCCTATGTATATCTTGCGTAATAAAAATAGCCAGTATGGAGCGGCGCAATTAATAATAGAAGAAACGCTGGTGGATGTAGCGGAAAAATTGGATGGAGATTTTATTGTACTACCATCTTCAATCTATGAGCTTATTGTTATACCGTCTGTGGAAATACCTGATATGGAAGGATTAAAAGAATTGGTAAAAGAAGTGAATAATACACAGGTAGATCCGATAGACAGGCTTTCTTACAATATTTATCGTTACGATAGGAATAGAGAACGGCTGGAGATTGTTGCTTAGAAACAGATATCAACACTCTATCAATTACAACAAAAAGTTTCATGAAAGTGATTCAGAAAAGAGGCGCAGCTAGCACTGCGCCTGTTATGAATCACTTACCTAAAACTTTTTATTCCAATTGATAGAGTTGTTTTGTAAAGAATCCATCATTCCACCCTATCCATCTTGTATGTAGTAGAGATATTACATGCTGTGTTTATGTGTTTTAAGAAGGGTGGAATAGATGGATAAGTGGATTATCTAATATAAGGTAATATATTTTCATATATATCAAGTAATAGGCTTTTTTGAAAACTATAAGCGAATGTACAAAAAGCATCGTTTAGGCTATTGATATTATCTCGGGCAACTAAGAAATAATCTAAAGATGTAATGGAAGGAAGTCTGCTAAGAGGGATATAAGTGGTAAAAGGGGATAATATTTGTTTTTGGCAAAACGAACTTACAAGGCGAAATATGCCGTTTGCGAGAAGTTCGTTAAGGGTATCATCGTTTTTATAAAAAGTAACCTTAGTATATTGAAGAGGAGACGAGGGTTGTTCCTTAATATAGTCTTGCAGTAAAGAAATACATGCAAGCCAATTATTCTTATGAAGATATTTTTTGAAAAAGTATTCGGTTGCTTTTGAAAAAAAGGGGGCAAAATAGTATATATCAAATATTGTGGTTAAATTTTTAAATGTATAATTCGAATCTGAAATTCTGTTAATTCCTATAATACGTAGCGAGTTTGACTGATAGAGAAGAGAATTAACAGCTTGTGAAAGATATCTTGTGATGGAATCACAGATGGCTGTTTGTGTTCCGGTTTTGAGAGCTTCACATATAATATTTTGACAATCATTTGCAAGCAATATATATAAAGGGAAGTTGTCATCTGGTAAATATATATGTTCTATAAGTTGAGGTAACTTAGAGTGTGATTTTAATTTGTTTAGATAGTCTACATAAGATGAAGCATTATTTATAGTGGGAGGCATTGGACATTTCAGGGTCCAATTATCAAGGTGAAAGAATAATTCATTAGATGTTTTAGGATTAAGCATATATTTGGCTTTGAATAATTCTTTAGTTGAGTGGTTGGAAATTTTAATGTATTGATAATTAAGCAATGCTTGACCTTCGTCGGTTGAAAGAAAACTCTTGAGTTTCTTTGTAATGGATTTAATTTGGCCTGTAGTGTGATGTGAATTATACTCACGGTATGCTTGAGGGATGGTAGAGAAATCTTTTTCTGGTAAAGAGATTGTACGTAACAATTGTAAATATTTCTTGTATAGTATTTCATTAAAAAATGAAATATAGGGTTCGTAATTTGTAGAAAGAATATACTTAGAAGATTCTTGTGAAAAAATTTTATCAGTAATTTTGGGAATAACATAATTTGAAACTGAATCAAAAATTAATGAATAGGCGTCGCTGAAATTCGGTGTACTATTTTTATAAAAATAGTTATCTATATCCAATTTAATATGAATGGGAATGGTAGTTTTCATGATTATCCTCCTTCAAAGCATAAAATTATTAATTATATTGTATCACTCGGTAGCAATTAAAGAAAGTGATTTGCTACGCGTGCGTTTTGGATAAGGCTGTGTTAATTTATCAAACAAGGAGGAAGAACAAATGAGTTTAAAAGAAGGCGAAAATGTGAAAAATCCATTTAAGTACTATGCAAAGAAAAGTGCGGGGATAGGAAGAAAAGATGCAATCAGTCCAATTACACTTTTATATGAAGTGGAACCTGAATTGGCAAACGAAATAATTCCTGTAGATGCTGATGCAGAGGAGTATTTAAATGATATAAGAAGGAGAAAAGTGCTACAACAAAAAAATGAACAAAGTATAACAGTACATGCCCCAATGATTATAAAAGGAATGGATGTTGAAAAGGAGGTATTTAGCACAACAACAAATTTTCATTTGTGTCCTAAAAAAATTGTAAAATACATAAAAAGAGATGGGAGCTGTGTGGCAGAATTAGAAAAAGTAATATTTGATATAGTAATGCAACAGTACGGATTTACGGATACTACAGAGATTAGAGTGTGTGAGATTGGGAAAATATGTTCGATTGTAACAAGAAAGTATGCAACAGCAATACTAGGGAATGGAGTAAATTCAGCAGCTATCGTAGAAGAAAAATTTCGGAGAGATGTAGCACAGGTACCAATACAGTATGTGTTGAAAGAACATGGATGGCAGAAAATCGGAAATGATATTCGATATGTGTATGATGATATGCCCAATATCCCGAATGGATATATCGTTGACACGGGACATAGACTTGGATGGCGGAAAGATTGTTTACGCGTAGAAGTAGGGAATATATTACAAAAAGCTTTTTTGTTGTCAGAGAATGAAAAGGCAATTGTACCTATAGTTTTATTTGCATTAGAAGCTCCGCTATTTAAATTGTTTCAAGAGGCAGGTTTCCCGATTCGCTATTTATTATTTTTGAATGGAAAAACGGGATCTATGAAATCTACAATCGGGAAAATTCTCTTTCTTCCGTTCCAAGAAAGAGGAAGAAGAGAAACACGAAGAATCGATAGTGATACTATGACATCTATGGAGAGAAGGATTGTTGGAGGTGGAACTGATAATATTACTTTTATTGATGATTATGCTCCACAAGGAACAAAAGTTAAAGCAAATGAAATGAAGAATCGTCTAGAATATGTAATAAGGATGGTTGGCGATGGGGCTACCAAAAGTAGATCAAATGCTAATTTGGAAGATATTCAAGGTGAAGGTGTTGCTGGGATTGTAGCAGTAGCAGGAGAAATAAAAGGTGAAGGATTGTCATCATCATTACGTTGTATGTACACATATATGCAACGAGAAGAGGTGAATTTAGAAATAGTATCTTACTTTCAAGGAAATGAGGCTGCTTTTCCTACGATTTATGCACATTTTATTTCTTTTATAGAACGTGAATGGCCACAAATTATAGACTATATAAGACGAGAGTATCAACATCAAAGAAGCGGACTTTCTACTATAATGAAAGAGAGAAGAATTATTGATGCTGCAACATCCTTATTAATTTCAGCTGAGATAGTGAAAGAATTTCTATTGAGGCATTGTCAATTAGAGGAGGGAAAAGTTTTAGAGTCCTATGAACGGTGGAAGAGTGCAATTATAAAAAATGCACAAAATAACGAGGAAAGCTCTTTAAATGAACCACCAACTACAATTTTTTTGAAAGCGATAAATATTTTAAGATTAAATAGGCAAATTGCGATTTCGAAGACAAAATTGTCAAAAGAAAATTTTTATTCTTTTGCTGGTTTTGAAGATGATGATTATGTGTATTTTCTTCCAGAAAAAGTATATACGAAAGTTCGGCAGTATGCGTATAGTATAGGGCAGCCGTTTATATATTCTTTACGAGATTTGCAAATAGCCTTATATGAAGAGGGACTGCTTATCACACATTCTAATGGTAAAGACAAAAAAACTTATTTTGCACGTTTTGATGTAGGATGCGAACAGAAAGTCAATTTCTGGCAGATAAAAAAAGAAAAAATGTATCAAATATTGGAAGATTGCATAAATGCAAATGCCAATATTGTGTGTGATGAAAACTGGTAATTGGATTTGTAGTAGAAAGTAGGTGATAATGTGAAAGAAATTCCAGTGTGGGAAAAGTTATTATTATCAATTGAAGAAGCTGCTGTATATACAGGAATAGGAGTAAATAGAATTAGAAATATTCTTTATACTCCAGGATGTCCATTTGCAATATATGTAAGCCAGGGGAGGGCATTAATAAAGAGAAAAGAATTTGAGGAATATATATCACAAACTGAAAGATTGGTATAGAAAAAATTCTGAGAGTTTTGACTCTCAGAATTTTTCATTATGGAGGAAACATGGGAAAGGATTTAAAAGGAAAAGAATTAGGAAAAGGACTATCACAGCATAAAAATGGATTGTATACTGCTCGTTTTATGCTGAATGGATATAAACAACAGAAATACTTCGAGAAACTTATTGAAGCCAAGCGTTGGCTTAAACATGTGAGAGCGGAGGCGGAAAGTCATGGTAATCAATATAATAATATTACGGTGGATGAATGGTTTCAACGGTGGATAGATGATAGCAAGCTTGGTATTGTTGCGGATAATACATATCGTCATTATAAAAATAGGTATCGGATGAATATTAAACCTATTTTAGGAAAGAAACGTTTACTAGATGTAAAATCAGATATGTGCCAAAAAGTCTTGAATGAGATGTATGAAAATGAGTATTCTTATGGAAGTATGAACCAGACAAGGATTACAATGCATGCGCTATTTGATGGTGCTGTGGAAGCGGAGTATATAACAAAGAATCCCGTAACGAAATCAGTAAAATGCAAAGTAAAAGATGTTAATGAGAGGCGTGTGCTATCAGAAGAAGAAACACAGGTATTTATAAAGTATGCCAAGAGAACAATGTATTTTAATGCTTTTATGCTAGTATTGCATACGGGGATTCGTAGTGGTGAAGTAAGTGCCTTACAATGGAAGCATGTCAATTTTGATAAAAAAGAGTTGTATGTACGTCATACAATGTTATATGATAAAAACAAGGGGGGTTTCTATATGGGAAAACCGAAATCCAAACAAAGCTATCGAACTGTTCCTTTAAATGATTCGGCTATACAGTATTTGAAAAATCAGAAAATAGAGCAGATGAAATATAAGGAAAGAAGCAAAGCATGGTGTGAGGATGAAAACTTTCAGGATTTAGTATTCACAACCATTAATGGATTTCCACTTGGTCATAGCTCATATCAGATTAGTATTAATCGAATTGTTACTAATATTAATAATGATAGAAGAACAGAATCCAAGGTTACAGGAGAAAACTATATAGAATTTGCCCCGATGTATATGCATGCGTTACGCCATACATTTGCAACAAGATGTATTGAAAGAGGAATGAAACCAAAGGTGTTGCAAGCACTCATGGGACATTCAAGTATAAGTATTACAATGGATATCTATGTTCATTCGTCAGACGAGATGAAACATGAAGAAATTAAAAAAATAGGTAGTTTTGAGTAAAATTTGAGTACAAAGAATTTTTAGGGCTTGAAACACCAGTGTTTATGCGGTAAAAAGAAGAAATAATAGATTATGCAAAATAATCCATACGAATTTTAAATGCAAAGAAACTAAGCCGCTAAGAACCGTAAGAATACGGTTTTTGGCGGTTTTTTCAATTCTAAGGACAAAATAGAAAAGTCACGTATTTTCACATAATTTCACGTATTTTTATGCCGAGGTGGTGTAAAAGTGGTGTAGAAGAAGTGGAGTAACTGGTGTAGAGAAAAATATGGGATGGGTGGCTGTTGTTGCATTTAGTGCTTTGAATAAGGAATAGAGATATAGTATACTAGTAATGATTTGAATGAATTTTTGGGCGGAATGGGGAAAATATTATGAAGAACAACGAATTAAAAAGATTAAGCCGTGAATTACAATGTGAAGGATTTATTACAAAATATTATAAGGATACAGTGAAGCTCCCTAATGGGAAAACTGCTATCTATGATTTTGTAGGCCACAATGGTGCTGCTGCTGCTGTAGCAGTACTTGATGATGGGCGTTTATTAATGGTGTCGCAGTATAGAAATGCATTAGATCGTTTTACCATAGAGATTCCGGCAGGTGGATTAGAACCAGGAGAACCAACGATAAAAGCGGCAGCAAGAGAAGTAGAAGAAGAGACAGGATATACATGCGGCAAGATAGAACCATTGATTACAATTCGAACAACGGTTGCATTTTGCAATGAGAAGATAGATATTTATCTAGCTACAGATTTGAAGAAGGGTGAACAGCATTTGGATGAGGATGAGTTTGTTAATGTGAAGGCATATAGGCTAGAAGAGCTGGAAGAAATGATTTATGCAGGAGAAATAGAAGATTCTAAGACCATTGCGGCAATTCTTGCGTATAAAAATAAGTATTGTAAAGGTATGTGAGTATCAATGAATAAATATATAAGATAAGGCATATCATGTAACAAATGAGCAATGGATTAAGTAATATGAATGAATTATCAAGTATAACATATAGTACGCGATATAAAGAAAAAAACACGACTCCGGATAGTAAGCTTCTTGCATTTGGTACGGGATTCTTATTAGGATTGGTGTTTTTTTATTTTGCGGGAAAACAGTTGATTAAAGATGCTGGGATATTTTCACAGATGGATATAGAGTCATTAAAAAATTTTTCTATAAATAGAAACGGTTATTTGTTGTATATTGCGGGGATTCGGATAAAACAATTTCTGTTTGTATTAATGTGTTCATTAAGTATATGGGCAGGGTGCTTTCTTTATATGGTGCTTGGCTGGAGTGGATTTCAATTAGGGATTCTTGCGTATGCAGCAATGTATCAGCACGGTATACGTGGGATGTTTTATTGCATTTTTATGCTTATGCCACATGGCATTTTCTATTTTGGGGCATTTGTCCAAGTTATGAATAAAAAGTTTAGAAGTGACAAAAAATATTACCATAAGAATATCAACATAACAAAAAGCAAAGAAATGAATATTGGAGAAAATGTGAAAACATTTTTCAAGATTTTAGTGTTGTTATGTTTAGGGATTCTGTCGGAAAGTTATATTAACCCTTGGCTTATGAAATGGATATTACTCTTTTTTTAAATATATAGGGAGAAGAAAGATGTAAAAAGTAAAGAAGTGTAACTTCTTTGTTGAAAGTAAGAGCCTATATTTAGTAAAAACGGAATATAAAAATCAATATGTAGAGATGTCTGAAAAATAAAACGAAATATTTAAAAAAGCAGAAAAAAGTATTTGATTTTATGTAAAATCAAATATATAATAGAGATAGGCATAAGGGGTAAATTAAATACTTTATGAGGAGGGTTTTCAAACAATTTATGGAAAGAGAAATTATGAACTTTATTTCTTATTTACATAATATAAAGAAAACTTCAAATAATACTGAACTATCATACAAGAGGGACTTAGGCAAGATGCGCCAGTATTTAGAAGAGAATGGAATTAGTGGACTGAATGATATTACAGAAGAAGTATTAGATTCCTATATTGTGTATTTAGAAGAGAACCAGTTTGCCGCAGCAACAATATCAAGAAATATTGCATCTATTAAAGCGTTCTTTCATTATTTAGCAAAGGAAGCAGTCATTGAGAAAGATATTTCTGTAGGGTTGAAGGCGCCAAAAATTGAAAAAAAGATGCCTGAGATTTTGACACCAGAAGAAGTTATTTGGTTGTTAGAGCAGCCAAAGGGGGATACCCCAAAAGAAATTCGCGACAAGGCTATGTTAGAGCTTTTGTATGCGACAGGAATTCGCGTGACGGAACTGATTACCCTAAAAGTTTCCGATGTAAACTTACAGATGGGATTTATCGTCTGTAGAGATGGCAGTAAGGAGAGAGTGATTCCTTTTGGTGCTGCTGCCAAAAAAGCAATGACTAATTACTTGGACAAGGCACGAAATGTAATGTTATTTGATCTTCAGTCAGATATCCTTTTTGTAAACTGTTCTGGACAACCTATGAGCAGACAAGGATTTTGGAAACTGATAAAATACTATGCAAAGAAAGCAGGAATTATGGCTGATATTACCCCACATACACTGCGTCACTCATTTGCAGCACATCTTGTGGAAAATGGTGCAGATTTGAGAAGTGTTCAAGAGATGCTTGGACATTCTGATATTTCCACAACACAAGTATATGCTACATTGACTCATAATAGAATTCGTGAAGTCTATTCGAAAGCACATCCAAGAGGATAGGAATTGAAATAAAAAAGCAACCAATGAAACTGGTTGCTTTTTTATTCGTAGAAAAATGCTGTAGCGTAGTGGCAGTTAGTAAAGAATTTGCAGCGCAAATTCTTTTAGTGCAAGCTGCTGAGCAAACACTTTTTTATTCACAATCTGCAAGATAGTACAGAAGATCTTCCGTGTCTTTCCATCCAAGACAAGGGTCGGTAATAGACTTTCCGTAGATATGTTCTCCAATTTTTTGACAGCCTTCTTCCAAGTAACTTTCAATCATAACACCTTTAACGAGATGATGAATATCATTACTCAATTTTCTGGAATGCATGATTTCTTTTACAATACGAACCTGCTGTTCATGCTTTTTGCCAGAATTGTTATGATTAGCATCTACGATGCACGCTGGGTTAATTAAGTCCCGTTCGTTATATTTTTCTAATAGTAGGTTTAAATCTTCATAATGGTAATTTGGAAGACTGTTGCCATGCTTATTCACGGCGCCACGTAGTATGGTATGCGCCAGAGGGTTTCCTTCTGTTGTTACTTCCCATCCGCGGTAGATAAATGGATGAGACTGCTGTGCAGCATATACAGAGTTAAGCATAACACTTAAATCACCACTGGTAGGATTTTTCATACCTGCCGGAACATCAAAACCGCTAACAACTAATCTGTGTTGTTGATCCTCAACGGAACGAGCGCCTATTGCGACATAGGAAAGAATGTCGGATACATATCCCCAGTTTTCAGGATAAAGCATTTCATCAGCAGCGGTAAGTTCAGAGACGTCCATTGCGTGAAGCTGCATCTTACGCATTGCAATTAAGCCTTGAAGAAAATCAGTTCCTTTTTCTGGGTCAGGCTGGTGTACGATTCCTTTGTAACCTTCTCCGGTGGTACGTGGTTTGTTTGTATAGATTCTTGGAATTAGAATCAGCTTATCTTTAACTTTTTCATTGACTTTAGCAAGTCTTGATACATACTCACAAACAGCATCTTCGTTGTCGGCAGAACATGGACCTACGATAACAAGAAATTTATTGCTTTCTCCAGTGAAAACTTTTTTTATTTCGTTATCTCGATTCTTTTTTAATTCTTGTAATTGAGTGGAAAGAGGAAATTGATCCTTTATTTCGTCAGGTGTAGGTAATTTTCTAATATATTCAAAGCTCATTGTAGGTTTTCCTCCGTAGATTTATTATTACAAACAGTCTAATTATATATGATATATTTCCGCAAGGCAAGAATTAATAGAGAGTCCAATAAAATCTGTCCGCAAAGAATTCCATATAGATAACCGGCAAAACCAAATATCGGAACAGCAAAAAAAACAAAGAGTAGGCGACAGCCTAAAGCAAGCAGACTGAAGAAAAAGGTAAGAGTATTTTTGCCTAATCCATGTAATATGCTATTTAACATACCGGATAAATAAAGAAAGGGGCAGGCAAAGGATAGAGCGCGTATCTGTTTGGCGGCTTCTGCATTATGAAAAAGCAGGTTTCCAATTGTGTCAGCAAAAATGAAAAGAAAAAACATAAATGACAGGCCGAGTAGTAGGCATAAGAAAATCGTAAAAATAATGGCTTGTTTAATGCGTCGTTTATGATTGGTGGCCTGTTGCTCGGAGATGTAAGGTAGAAGGAGACTTCCTGCGGATCCGGTCAAAGCACAAGGAAACATAATGAGAGGGAATGCCATTCCGGAAAAAATACCATAAATGGATAGTGATTGAGAGGAAGTTAATCCGCTTTTAATAAGCATCTGTGGGAGCTGTATAGTTTCTAGAGTGGAAAGCAAACTCACGCAGACACGGTTTAGGCTTAGTGGTGTTGCTAAATAAAGAAGCTCTTTTCCTTTTTTAAAAGAAATCATACTGGTTGTTACTATGGAGTTTTGGTTGCTGCTTTCACAGAGTAAAAAAATGCAAGAAAATACTGCAGAAGTGCATTCGCCAATAAAAATGCCTACACAACAGACTGCCAGCGGGAGCTTTGCATGATGATTTAGAGAAAAAGTGTATAGAAAATAAACGCTAAGTACACGGAAGCCTTGTTCTACTAACAGGGAAAGTGCAGGGATAGCAGCCTTTTTTTGAGCGTAAAAATAGCCGTTTAGGCAGGTGTGTAAGGAGGCAAGAGGAAAAGAAAGTGATGTAATACGGAGTAAAATGGTACACCTTTCTTCATGTAAAAAATGAGTAGCGATGATAGGGGCGCAGTGAAAAATTGTAAATGTCATAAGGGTGGAGAGTGTAATAGAAAAAACAAGCCCTGTGTATAAATAGCTATATTTGTGTTCTTTTTTTTCAGAACCACAAGCGGCGACCTGCCTGGTGATAGCGTTTTGTAGGCCGGCAGCACAAAGAGAATGTGTTAGCATCATAATAGGGGATATCAAGCCAATGATGCCCAGTCCTTCTTCGTGAAAGATTCTTGCTAGAAAGATTTTGTAGAAAAAACCGATAATTTTGGTTAAAAAACCAGCTAGGGTAAGAAGTATGGTGCCGATGAAGAAAGGGTTTTTAAAATAACCTATAATTTTAACTTGATTTTTTTGCATAGAACACCTGCAGAGATAGAGAATCTTCCTAATATTTTATGGAAAGATAAGGAGAATATGTTAAAATAATAAATGTTATTAAAAGAATTTATGCTGGTGAAAGATTATAATTTGTTATATGATATGGAAGAGTTGCGTTAAAATGAAAGAAATCGTGGAATAAAAGATTATAGAATGAGAATATAGAATTGATAGAAGGGAAAAAGAAATGGCAAAAAAGGTTGTAGTTGGTATGTCTGGTGGCGTTGATTCCTCGGTAGCTGCTTATTTACTAAAAAAACAAGGATATGATGTGATAGGTGTTACGATGCAGATTTGGCAGGATGAAGAACAAACCGTTTTAGAGGAAAATGGCGGATGCTGTGGATTGAGTGCTGTTGATGATGCGCGACGTGTTGCGGAAAAACTGAATATTCCCTATTACGTAATGAATTTTAAACAGGAATTTAAGAATTGTGTGATTAATCCTTTTGTAGAAGATTATTTGCATGGAAGGACGCCGAATCCATGCATTCTTTGCAATCGCTATGTAAAGTGGGAAGCACTTTTGCAGCGCAGTCTTGCTTTGGGGGCTGACTATATAGCGACGGGACATTATGCAAGAGTTACACAGCTTAAAAACGGAAGATATGTGATTCGTAATTCGGTAACGGCAAAAAAAGACCAGACCTATGCCTTGTACAATTTGACGCAAGAACAGCTTGTGCATACACTTATGCCTGTAGGCGATTATGAAAAAGATGAAATTCGCAAAATGGCAGAAGAGATTGGTCTGAATGTGGCGACAAAGCCGGATAGTCAAGATATTTGCTTTGTTCCGGATAATGATTATGCAGCTGTAATAAAAAGAGAAGCAGCGGATAGAGTGCCAAAACCGGGTAATTTTGTGACGGCAGATGGAAAAGTGCTAGGACAGCATAAGGGGATTATCCATTATACAGTAGGGCAGCGAAAAGGATTAAATCTTGCAATGGGGTATCCGGTATTTGTAACAGCAATAAGACCGGATACAAATGAGGTAGTAATCGGAGAGGCTCAAGAGGTGTTTACAGATTCTTTGATTTGTAATCAAATAAATTTTATGGCGGTAGAAGATATTAATGAGCCAATAGAGGTTATCGCCAAAATCAGATATTCACATGCAGGTTCGCCATGTACATTGCAAAGGATAGAGGATGGTAGTGTGAAATGTACATTTCACGAACCGGTAAGAGCAGTAACGCCGGGGCAGGCAGTAGTGTTTTATCAGGATGATTATGTGTTTGGAGGCGGAACGATTATTCGATAAAGAAAATGGTAATAAAACAGGCAGGTTGCGACTATTTGCAATCTGCCTGTTTAAGGATATGTTATAATTTGATATATTCAGGAACGCGTCCTTCGAAAATAGTATAATATTTGAAACCGCATTCGGTTAAAATGTCACTTGCCTTGTCAAAGGAATATCCTATTTTGTCAGGTGTGTGTGCATCGGAACCAATGGTGATGATTTCACCACCGAGTTCTTTATATCTCTTTAAAATGTCAATACATGGATTGGGTTGGTTAAGTCCGTAGTGGAAGCCACCAGTGTTTAACTCAATACCTTTTTCCTGTTCTAATATAGAGAGTAGAATCTTGTCGAAAACATCTTTATGCTTTAAATAGGTGTAGTTGTTGTTTTTGGTTGGACCATAGCGGACAACGTAATCAAGATGACCGTATACATCAAAATATGGAAGCTTTTTGACACTTTCGAGAACGGATTCAAAATACTCGTGATGCGCTTCGTCTTCATCTCTGCCTTCAAAAAAGGAAGGGTAATAAGGGTCTTTTCTGTTACAAATATGAGTAGAACCAATGATGAAGTCAAATTCATGCGCTTTATAATAAATAGCAAGGTCTCTCTTTATATGAGGTTGTAGCCCAAGCTCAATACCAAAACGGATATTAATATCATTGCTATATTTTGCTTTCAAATTTAATAAATCATATAAATAGGAATCTGTATTGATTTCAAAACATCCCTGATCTTCCTCTTTGGAATAAATATAATCAGGATCGTAGTGCTCTGTAAAGCAAATGTGTGTTAAACCAAGGCTGATTGCTTTTTGCACCATCTCTTCCATGGGGGTATTACTATCGCCGGAGAAGCTGGAGTGCAGATGGAAATCTGTTTTTATAGCCATTGAAAAACCTCCTTAATTTTGTGCTGGTTAAAAAAAATATCTTTTTTTATCGTATCACAAACATTCGCTTTTGAACAGAAGAAGAAGTTTTTTTGTTTTTTTCAAAATATGTCTTGAATTTTGCGGCATAATTAGGTAGAATGAACTTGCTGATAAAATTTTGTCAATCATTCATATTTTAGCTCGCTTTGATGTGGGTGATTAGGACAAGATAATGAGGATAATAATTTATCTATTTTAGGAGGAAATTAACATGGCAGTAAGAGTAGCAATCAATGGTTTTGGTCGTATTGGTCGTCTTGCATTCAGACAGATGTTCGATGCAGAGGGATACGAAGTAGTAGCAATCAATGACTTAACAAGTCCTGAAATGCTTGCTCACTTATTAAAATATGATACAGCACAGGGCAAATATAAGTATGCTGAAACTGTAGAGTACGGTGAGGACTCTATCACAGTTAACGGAAAGAAGATTACAATCTACGCTAAGGCTAACGCAGCTGAGCTTCCTTGGGGAGAATTAAACGTAGATGTAGTATTAGAGTGTACAGGATTCTATACATCTAAGGACAAGGCTTCTGCTCATATCACAGCAGGTGCTAAGAAGGTTGTTATTTCTGCTCCAGCAGGAAATGATCTTCCTACAATTGTTTACAATGTAAACCATAATACATTAACAAAGGAAGATACAGTTATTTCTGCAGCTTCTTGTACAACAAACTGTTTAGCTCCTATGGCTAAGGCACTTAACGATTTAGCTCCAATTCAGTCTGGTATCATGACAACAGTTCATGCTTACACAGGTGATCAGATGATCCTTGATGGACCACAGAGAAAGGGCGACAAGAGACGTGCTCGTGCTGGTGCTCAGAATATCGTTCCTAACTCAACAGGTGCAGCTAAGGCTATCGGCTTAGTTATCCCAGAGTTAAATGGCAAGTTAATCGGTTCTGCACAGCGTGTACCAACCCCTACAGGATCTACAACAATCTTAGTTGCAGTTGTTAAGGGTAACGTAACAAAGGATCAGGTTAATGCAGCTATGAAGGCAGCAGCTACAGATTCTTACGGATATAACACAGATGAAATCGTTTCTTCTGACGTTATCGGTATGACATATGGTTCTTTATTCGATGCTACACAGACAATGGTAGCTCCTATGGAGAATGGTGATACTCAGGTACAGGTTGTTTCTTGGTATGATAACGAGAACAGCTACACATCTCAGATGGTTAAGACAATTAAGTACTTCGCTGAGTTAGCTTAATCTGTAACGAGGAAAGTAAACAGACGACTGCGTAGCAGATATTTGTTAAAATGAAGACCTAAAAAGGTCCGGTCTTATAGGACTGGACCTTTTTTTGGATTATAAATGGAGGATAAAGAAATGGGATTAAATAAGAAATCTGTTGATGATATCAACGTAAAGGGAAAAAGAGTTCTTGTAAGATGTGATTTTAACGTACCTTTAAAGAATGGTGAGATTACAGACGAAACACGTATTGTTGCAGCTCTTCCTACAATTCAGAAGTTATTAAATGATGGTGGAAAGGTTATCCTTTGCTCTCACTTAGGAAAGGTTAAGAATGGACCAAACGAAGGTGAGTCTTTAGCACCTGTTGCAAAGAGACTTGCAGAAAAGCTTGGTAAGGAAGTTAACTTTGTGGCTGATTATAACGTAACAGGTGAAGCTGCAACTGCAGCTGTAGAAGCTATGAAGGAAGGAGATGTTGTATTACTTCAGAATACACGTTTCCGTGGTGCAGAAGAAACAAAGAATGGTGAAGCATTTAGTAAGGAATTAGCTGATTTAGCAGATTTCTATGTATGTGATGCTTTTGGTTCTTCACATAGAGCACATGCATCTGTTGCAGGTGTGACAGAGTTCATCAAGGCAAAGGGTGGCGAGAATGTGGTTGGATACTTAATGCAGAAGGAAATTGATTTCCTTGGTAATGCAGTTGAGAATCCAGTAAGACCTTTCGTTGCAATTCTTGGTGGTGCTAAGGTTGCTGATAAGTTAAATGTTATTTCTAACTTACTTGAGAAGTGTGATACATTAATCATCGGTGGTGGTATGGCGTTCACATTCTTAAAGGCTCAAGGATATGAGATTGGTAAATCTTTGGTTGATAATGAGAAGCTTGATTACTGTAAAGAAATGATCGAAAAGGCTGAGAAGCTTGGTAAGCAGTTGTTACTTCCTGTTGACTCTGCAACAGTTAATAGTTTCCCTGACCCAATTGATGCGCCTGTAGATGCAGAAGTATATGGTGTAGAGGATATGCCAGCTGATAAATTAGGTTGTGATATCGGACCTAAGACAGCTGCAATGTATGCAGACGCTGTTAAGAGTGCTAAGACAGTTGTATGGAACGGACCTATGGGTATATTCGAGAATCCAACACTTGCAGCAGGTACAATTGCTGTAGCTAAGTCTTTAGCTGAAACTGATGCAACAACAATCATCGGTGGTGGTGATAGTGCAGCAGCTGTTAATCAGTTAGGTTTTGCTGATAAGATGAGCCATATTTCAACAGGTGGTGGAGCATCTCTTGAATTCTTAGAAGGTAAGGCGCTTCCAGGTGTTGTAGCAGCAGATGATAAATAGTTGCGATAAGCAGACAGAGGAAACTTAGAGAAAAGCATGAAGCCTGCTTGCATAGCGTAATGTGGTTCTCTAAGTTTGTAAAGCGCAACACACACGAGAAAATGTGAAGCATTTTCGAGGTAGGCTGTGTTGAAGCATGAATTATTAAGAGAAGCACCGAAGGTGCTTCTCTGCATATACAACAAATAGATATTAGGAGAATAAGAACAATGGCAAGAAGAAAAATTGTAGCTGGTAACTGGAAAATGAACATGACTCCAAGCGAGGCTGTTAAGTTAGTAGCAGAATTAAAGGATTTAGTTAAGTCTGATGACGTAGATGTAGTATATTGTGTACCTGCAATCGATATCGTACCTGTAGTAGAAGCTGTAAAGGGTACAAATGTAGAAGTTGGCGCTGAAAATATGTATGTAGAAGAAAAAGGTGCATATACAGGAGAAATCGCTCCTGCTATGTTAGTAGATGCTGGTGTTAAGTATGTTATCATCGGACATTCTGAGCGTCGTGATTACTTTGGTGAGACAGATGCTTTCTTAAACAAGAAGGTATTAAAGGCATTAGAACATGGTCTTACACCAATTCTTTGTTGTGGAGAATCTTTAGAGCAGAGAGAAATGGGTGTAACTATGGATTGGATTAGATTACAGATTAAGTCTGATCTTGTTGGTGTAACAGCTGATCAGGTTAAGGGTATGGTAATCGCTTATGAGCCAATCTGGGCTATCGGAACAGGAAAGACAGCTACTACTGAGCAGGCTCAGGAAGTATGTAAGGGAATTCGTGAATGTATCGCTGAGATTTATGATGAAGCTACAGCAGAGGCTGTTCGTATTCAGTACGGCGGATCTGTAAATGCTGGAAATGCAGCAGAGTTATTTGCTCAGCCAGATATTGATGGTGGCCTTGTTGGTGGTGCTTCGCTTAAGGCTGAATTTGGTCAGATTGTAAACTATAAATAAGAAAAGCAACTGTGAAAAGTTTTTAAACTAAAGCGGTTACGTAACTAATAAAAGAGATGGGTATCTTGGAGTTTTTCAAGATATCCATTTTTTTATTATAGATGCTACATTGGATTGCCGTGTTTTAAAGAATTTACTGTAATTTTACAACGTGTAGATAGTTTAATTTACATAACCAAAGTATGGTATATATGTAATGTAGTAAGGAGGAGTATGGAATGAGAGGAAAAGGACGTAAAATTGCCACAAAGATATTGGTAACTTTCATGGTAGCAAATATACTATTTAGCAATGTTGTAACGGTATATGCACATGAAACAGGCGTTTATGTGCAACAGAACGTGACAGAATTAGAAGAAGGTGTAGAGCTAGAAGAAGATACAGAACTGGAAATGGATGCAGGGGCGGAAGATGGTACAGAGCTGGAAACAGATACAGAGATAGAGGATAAGGCAGGTGTGGAAAGCTTGCCAAAACAAAGTGAACAGAAGATAGAAGATTTGCTGGAAGAAAAGACGGAAAATCCGTTGCTAAATGAGGATGTGATTAAGCATACAATAGAGGATGTTGGCGCAGAAGTTGAGGTAACGGTTGAAGAGTTTTTAGAAAAGGAAGAGGCAGAAGAAGCGGTTGTAAGTATTCAGGAAGCCAAAAATGTAGCAATTGGAACGGAAAATATAGTAATAAAAGGTACGGTTGTTTTGGTCGATGGCAAGAATATCTATTTGCAGGATGAAACAGCAGGTATAGATGCTTATTATAATGTAGCACCAAGTGATATTGCTATAGGTGATATTTTAACAGTGAAGGGAACAAGGGCTATATATAATGGCTTGGAAGAATTGAAAAATGCTGTGACAGTTTCAATTGTAAAGGCTGAGATGGATGTGGAACTTCCTTCAAAGAAGGTAACGATACAGGAATTACTAGATGATTATGCTTCTGAGGGTAAATATGAAGCAACAAGAATATATTTAGAAAATGTAAAACTTGGAGCGATTAACACGAATGGAAATACAGAATTAACAGATGTAGATGGAAATAGTATTAATATTTACAAATTACCTGCATTGTCGGGATGTAAGGAAGCAGATATTATTAGTCTATATGCTGTTATAGGTGATTTTAAAGGATATCAGTTACGTGTAGCACACGAGGATGAGGTTATTCTTGTTAAAGCGGCAGAAGAAGAAAACAAAATTGAATCCAAGGATGACCTTGTTAGTGATGAGTCCATTGAATTGAGTGTGGCTTCCATTGCTGGTACATTGAAAACGGAAGAAACAGTTGTATATGGTGATTTGTATCAGGCAAATGATTTTTTGGATAAGGAGGCAAAGCTTTCTTTATCAACAGGCAAGGCGCCTTTTGTAGCAGATACAAGCATAGGAAGCAAAGGGTTGGCAGAAAATGAATATTATCAGTTAGAAGTGAACGCGAAACAGTATGCGAATATGGAGCTTTCATTTAGGATGAGAGGTTCAAAGACAGGTGCACGTGATTTCGTTTTGGAATATAGTAAGGATGGAGTAAACTATCAAGCAGCAGGACAGGGGAGATTGAAGGCTAGTTATACAATTTATACAAGCGAAGGGCAGACACCTGTAGAGGTTGATAAAGAGATTAAAGATGGAGCCTTTTCGCTGGTAATAGATAGTAAGTTCCATGATGTAAGTATCTCGCTTCCGGAAGATGCAAATGATGCAGAAACCTTATTTTTGCGCATGCGAGTAATGCGTAACGTATCGATTAAAGGAGAAACGATAGGTTCAGGTGGTACGAATTATTTTAATGAGATAAAACTTACTGGTAATCCAATTCTTTCTGAAAAAGCATGTAAGTATGTTACAGCGGTACCAAAAGCTGGACAGGCGGCAATCGGACAGGAACTTTCTTTTGATACAGTGACAAAGGATGCAGTCATCTACTATACAATGAATCGTGATAATGATTTTATGGTTTATGATGAAACAGCAAAACCGGTCATCACAGAGCTTCCATGTGCTGTTACTGTATATGCGACAAAGGATGGACTGGATGATAGTTTGGAAATTACATATCAGTATACACAGGCGAAAGTAGAGGGAGTTAAGGCATCTCCAAATGGTGGTGCGGTTTTGAAGAACAGTAAGGTTAAATTAGCCTGTGAGACAGAAGGTGCAACGATTCTTTATGTAGTGATCAATGAAGAAACAGCTATATCCGAAGATAGTATTTTGTTAACAGAAGTGAATGAAGTACCAGAGGATACATGGCAGATTTATACTAGTCCAATTGATTTAAACACTCTTCCATGTACCTTGGCGGTAAAGGCTGTTAAAACAGGGTGGGAAGATAGCGCGGTAAGAACGCTGAGTTTTACAGAAAGAGAAAATGAAAAGTATAATATCTATTTTGGTCAATTACATGCCCATACAAGTTATTCAGATGGGGCAGGAAGCTGTGAAGAAGCATATGCGTATGCGAAGAATGTAGACAATTTGGACTTTTTAGCAATTACAGACCACTCTAACTCTTTTGATAATGCGGATAGCGCAAGTGTTACAGACGGTTCTATGAGTAGTGAATGGCTAGAAGGACATGAACTTGCAGAGAAGTATACAACAGAGGATTTTGTCGGATTATTTGGGTATGAAATGACATGGTCTAATGGTCTGGGGCATATGAATACCTTTAATACTCCTGGATTCCAAAGTCGTACACAGGGGGAATATACCAATTTTGGTACAGCATTACAGAATTATTATGAAACTTTGCAAAAGACACCAGATTCTATTAGTCAGTTTAATCATCCAGGTACAACCTTTGGTGATTTTAGTGATTTTGCGCACTATTCAGAAGCAAATGATGCATTGATTACAATGATTGAGGTTGGTAATGGTGAGGGAGCGATTGGAAGTTCTGGCTATTTCCCATCTTATGAGTATTATACTAGAGCTTTGGATAAGGGATGGCATGTGGCTCCAACGAATAATCAGGATAACCATAAAGGAAAATGGGGAGACGCTAATACTGCACGAAGTGTTGTGTTGGCAGATTCTTTGACAGAAGAAAATATATATGACGCGATGAGAAATTGTCGTGTTTATGCGACAGAAGATAATGACTTGAATATTTACTACACTTTAGATTCTTATGTTATGGGTACTGTTTTGAACAAGGATATGGTAGGAGAACAGATAGAACTTAAGGTGGATTTGCAGGATGCAACGGATTCAAAGATTGGAAAAGTAGAAATAATCGTTAATGGTGGTTTAAGTATTGCAAGTCAAGATGTTAATACGAATGATGAAGTAATTACATTTAAAGTTCCATCATCTTATTCCTATTATTATGTAAAAGTAACACAGGCTGATGGTGACATTGCGGTTACTGCACCGGTATGGGTTGGTGAAGTAGAGGCTGCAGGAATTAGTGGAATATCAACGGGTGAATCGTTACCGATAAAAGGAGAAGCTTTAGATGTAACACTTGATTTATATAACAACGAAGCAACAGATATGGCTGTTCAGTCTATTGAATTTGTAGTAAATGATAAAGTTGTAGAATCGGTTGATTTAGCAAGTACAGGACTTGCTAAGATTGTATCGGGAAGTACAGGTACCTATACCTTCAGTTATACCTATAATGATGTCGGATCTATGAAGATGGACGTAGTGGTTAAGGCAAAATTAGCAGGAGCAGATAAGAAATATACGGATGTATTGCAGCTTACATATGTAGATAGTAGCATGGTTTCGTATGTAGTAATTGACGGAACTCATTATAATGATTATGTAACAGGTTATTATGGCGGTAATATTGGAAAATTTGTGGAAATGTGCGCAGAGAAGAATATAAAGGCTAAAGTTGTGACGGATGAGCTTACGAAAGAAATGCTGGAAAAATCTTCTTTGTTTGTTGTTTCAGCTCCGGCAAAAAAGAATGGAACTGCTAATGCAGGTGATTATATAGTATCTCATTATGAGGATTCTTTTATACGTTTGATAAAAGAATATGTTGAAAAAGGTGGTAGTGTTATCGTATGTGGTCTTGCTGACTATCAGGATAGTTTGCAGGGGCAGACGGCAACGGAAACCAATAAATTGTTAGAGGCAATTGGTTCTACGATAAGAATGAATAGCGATGAAGCATATGATGAAGAGAAAAATGGTGGTCAGCCATATCGGTTGTATTATGAGAATATGAATCTGGATAATGAATATTTAGATGGTGTAGTAAAGGGGCAGACATATTCTGCTTATAGTGGATGTACAGTAGATATTTCAAATGCTACACAGGAAACGGAAGTAGTTTATCCGGCACAGTGGCTTGTTAAGGGCTTTGATTCAACCTATTCTATTGATTGTAAGACTGACGAGGGTGCTAATTCAGACAGTTCTGTTTATGTGGAAAAAGGAAATGTTGTAGCGCTTGCTTCTCAGAAGACAAAGTTTGGTGGAGAAATCGTTGTTGCAGGTTCTGTATTTGTGTCTGATTTTGAGATTGATGCGAAAATGAATAATAGCAGTTCGCTTCCGTATGCAAATTTTACGATTATCAACAATATTCTTGATGGTAAGAAGGAAGAGATAGAGGTAACTGATATTGCAACTGTTCGTAAGGCAGAGATTGGTGATGTATTTGCAATTGAAGGCTATGTTGCCAATGGAACTGAAAATGAGAATACAACCTTCTTTGATACGATTTATGTTCAGGATGAAACAGCAGGTATAACAGTATTTCCGTTTTCGCAGGCAGGCTTAAAAAAAGGTACCAAAATACGCATAGTAGGATATGTGGATCAATATCAGGGGGATAAGGAGCTACAGATTGTTAGTTATGAAATTTTGAGCAACGAGAATTTAGAGACAGTTGAACCGAAAGAATTATCCATAAAGGATTCTATGGATTATGAGAATTATGGTGGAAGCTTGATAAAGGTAACGGGAAGAGTTAGCCGAGTTGAACAGGAAAAAGATATTGTATCAGAGTTTTGGTTAACGGATGGGAAAGGTAGCGAAGCTGCGGTCTTTATTGATGGTTATATTACATCGACAGCAACGGGGAAGAATACAGTGTCGAATTTTGTAAAAGAAGGAGAAATAGTAACAGCAGTTGGTTTTTTATATAAGCATCCAGAAGGAAATAGTGATGAAACGGTGCCGGTACTTCGAGTACGCGATTGTGATGAAATCATGTTAGTGCGTGCTAATAATGAAGGTGATTCGGGTGAAAGAACAGAAGTTGGAAGTAGCTCTAGTGATAATACATTAGGAAGTGGTTTGGCAAATACTATAAAAGAAAGCAAAGTGGTATTACAATCGATTATACCACAGCAAATCCCTTTATCAGAGGCTGTTTCGCCAGAAGGTGTGCCATATGTGGATGTATTGCTTAATGGAAATGAAACGCGGCTTGGAAGAGAAGTGTTACAGAAATATTATAGAAGAAATCAGTATCTGATGGTACATTTGGGAAATGGTATTGGTTATAGTATAAATACTGCAGATATGGAGAGTGTTGCAGAAGAACTTGAGCTTGCGTCTTACTTACAGAAAATTCCAGATTTAGATGGATTTAAAACATTTCACATGAAGAGAGCAAAAGAAGTACACCTTAACTATATGGTAGGTATTCACATGCAAGTAGGGAATGAATATACAGGAGACATAGCATATTTGTTCCAAAAGAGCACATCAAGTGGTGAATATCAATTGAAAAATATTACGACTGTTAATGAAATTGGAAATGTGGCATTACAAACGAAAGAATTAACAGACATTGTTATTTTGATTGCACAGAAAGAATAAATGTAGAAAATGCTGAAAGGATTTTCTGCTATTCCGGTGACTTGTTTTATTATCCTGATAATCAATGTGGTGTGTTATGCATTGATAGGAGAAATTCAAACAAAGATGGCGACAGCCCCCATCATAGCAGCAATTTGTGCAGTGGCATATCATAATAAGCTCAGTCAAAAAGACTGAGCTTATTATTTATGGGTGCGCCTAAGCAACAGGTGTAAGTTTTTTTGAATCTGTTCGTTTATTCTACACTTGCTTATAGCTTGTAGATTAAATCATGATTAATCTGTTTTGCATTGCGTATTATTTCTTTTTCTTGACCTTTTAAATAGAGTTGTAATTGAGCAAGTTCTCCTTCGTCGAAGCCTTTGGAATTTAATATTTTTCTACTAGGTAATTGTATTTCAGCATAATCAGTGCCGTTATTTGTTTTTCGTTCGAATGAAACAAGGATAATTTTTCCTTTTTTTCCTGGAAGTAGTCCAGTATAAGTCATGGTTAATTTATCAGGATCGCGAAACGTATAATTCATCATAAGAAACCTCCACATATGTTCTCCCCCTAATACTATAAATTGTTAATAGTGATTCAAATAGTAAAAAACAAACGAAATACATACTTCTATATTACATGAAAAAATATAAAAATAATAGAATAATTTAAAAAAACAAAAAAACTTCCTTAATAGTCAATGGTATGCTAAAATTTATTAAGATTCATTTGAGTTGACATAAAGGGAGAAAAAGTATGGGAAGGATACATAAATATAAGAATGTTATAGCAGGGATGCTTGCACTTGTTACGGTTGTGATTGTATTGCTTGTAGTAAATTGGATTCAATATAAAGAACTAATGCAGAAGAATGAGAGAAGCAGTAGGGTTCAGACGGAAATATTGCAATTGGGACAAGATTTAAAAGAGACAACACACGAATTGACCTATATGGCTCGAAATTATGTGGTGTCGAGAGATATTTCATGTTTTAAGGAGTACTGGGATATTGCTTTGAATGGAAAGGGAAGGCTATCCATTCTTGATCAGATTGAAATGTATGAGTTAACCCAGGAAGAGCAAGTCTGGCTTCGGGAGATACGTAATCAATGCATAGAACTGGAGAGCAGGGAAGTATTTGCGATGAAAATGCTGGTATTACAATATAATAAGAATGATATCAAAGATGATGATATAAGGAAGTATATTGACTATGTAAGAGAATATTCATTAAATGCATCGGAATGGAAGATAGAGCTAGTTCCTCATATGCAGAATTTGATAGATGAAGAATATAAAGCTCTTAATTCACAATTAATGAAAAATATGGATTTGTTTGTGCAGCAAATTCAAGGGAATTTGATTGAATTGACGATGCAGATGAATGAGAATTCTCGAAGGATAGTATGGGTACAGGTTATTTGCGTTTTAATGTTAGTAGGATGTACTTTTTTACTTTTTCTTCAAAACAAAAGAGTATATGCTTTACGTAATATAAATGAAATTATTGTAGCTGCAGTTACAGAGGAATATCTTAACTTTGGACTTGTGAATATGAATGACTGTAAAGTTGCAAAACTTAAAAGGATAGATGGAGAGATTCAGAGTGTTGCGAATAATCAGAATTATGTTGAGATGATGGAAGAATATATGAAGAGTCAGGTTAGTGTAGCGTATCAAGAAAGTTTTACTCGTGCGGTTCAGCCTGAGAATATTCTGAGCAAGTTGGGAAATGGGCAACAGGTGGTGTCTTGTATATATAAGAATGTAGATGATAACTGGTTGATGCTGGATTTTATGAAGGCGCGTGAGTATACAGAGGAAAATCCCCTGGTTATATATACATTTAAAAATGCAGGGGAAATTATTCAGCAGCAAAAAGAACAACGTCAAAGAGATGAAATGTTGATGTATTTTAGTAGAGATTTCTTTGAGGTATATGTCGTAGATTTGAATAAGGGTTCTTATGAGATTGTACGTTCGGCAGAACGTTATGGTAATTATATTAGGAATCTGACAGGTGATTTTACGCAGTTGATGCAGCTTGCTATTGTTTCGTGGACAACTCCTCCGTATAGAGGGATGTTCAAACAGCTAATGGATGTGCGGGATATTAAGAGTAGGTTTGCAAGTGGAGCTAAGAAGATAGAATTTATTTATAAATCATATGATGAAAAATGGAAGAATTTGCAATGTTTTCCAGTACCGGATTATAGTATTGGAAATGAAAGAATGATTTTTGCTTTGCGAGATTATACGGAAGAGATGCAGATTCGTACCAATGAGGTTTTGGCATCGGAAGCTATGAATCATATTTATAGTCTTGTTGCATTTAGAGATATTGAAGCAAATAAGTATGAGTGTATCCATCGTTCAGAGAATATACATGAGTTTAAAGAAAAAGGAAGCTATGAGGTTTTGGTACAAGAAATGCTGTCTGTAATCCATGAGGAGGATAGGGAGAAGTATTTAAGAGAGTTATCGGATGAACGTTTTGAACGTGATGCATGTGCAGAATGTGAGTTTCGTATGCGGGATAAAGAAGGGGCTTATCACTATTATCATGAGTTTATTACCAAGGTAGAAGTTCCTTCTGGAACGCGTATGGCGATTTTGGTGAAGAATATCGATGAATCTAAGATGCATGAAATCTGGGAAGCAGAGCGGTTGCAAAAGGAGTTAGAGGCGAATGCCAAAGAACTTGAAATGGCAAAGCTTCTAGCGGAAAAAAGTAAAGATCTTGAGAAGGCCCTGAAACAGGCAGAGAGTGCAAATGATGCAAAGAGTCGTTTTATGTCGAATATGTCTCATGATTTGCGTACGCCTATGAATGCAATTTTAGGTATGACATATCTAGCCAAAAAAAATATGTATGATGAAGAACAAATGAATAAATGTTTAAATACGATATTATCATCCGCTGAGAATATGGTTGCATTAATCAATGATGTTCTTGATATGAATAAAATTGAAAGTGGCATTATTGAATTGCACGAAAAACCAGCGAATTTGGAAAAACTGATTTATGATATTGAACTCTTTTTCCGCAATAAGTGTGAAAATAATCAACAGGAATTTATCATTGATTGTGATAGAGTGGTGCATAAAAATTTGATTATGGATGAGTTGCGTGTAAAGCAGATTCTGACAAATCTTGTTTCGAATGCAGTGAAATATACTCAGTCATTTGGAAAGATTTCGTTAGAAGTAATTGAGGATAAGTGTGACGAAGAAGGTAATTGTTATATTTGTTTTATTGTTACTGACGATGGAATTGGAATGAGTGAAGAATTTGTAAAAAAAGTATTCCAGCCATTTGAACGAGAGGAAACGGTTCTTTCAGAAAAAATTGAAGGAACAGGACTTGGTATGGCAATTGTAAAGAATTTTGTAGAGGTAATGCATGGAAATATTACAATTGACAGTATGGTAAATTTTGGAACAAAGGTAGCAGTTACAATACCATTAAAAATTTGTGATGAAGTAGAAACTACATTTGAGAAAGATTTTTCTACAGAGCAACATAAATATCCGGGAAAACGCATTTTGATTGTGGAAGATAAGCGTATTAATATGGAGATTGTAAAAGGTTTCTTAGAAGATGCGGAGTTAATTATTGATGAAGCAAGAAATGGCAAGGATGCGGTTGAAAAATTCAAAGAATCCAAAGAAGGGACGTATGATCTCATATTTATGGATATTCGTATGCCGCTTATGAGAGGTGATGAGGCTACAGCAACGATTCGAGCGTTAGAGCGTGAAGATAGTAAGAAAATTCCTATTATTGCGATGACTGCAAATGCATTGGAAAGCGATGTAGAAAATTCCTTCCAATGTGGAATGAATGGACATATTTCAAAACCAATTGAACCAGATGAAGTGTATCGTTGCCTGAATAAATGGCTTCTAGAGGACAGATAGGAGGAAATATCATGAAGCTGTTAGATGGTTGTAAGCTTTGTCCGAGGCAATGTGGGGTGAATCGCGAAAATGGAATGCTTGGATATTGTGGAGTAACAGCAGAGGTGACGATTGCTAGGGCTGCTCTTCATATGTGGGAAGAGCCATGTATTAGTGGAAGAAATGGTTCAGGAACAGTGTTTTTTTCCGGGTGCCCGATGAAATGTGTATTTTGCCAAAATACACAGATTGCAATAGGAACAGCAGGCATAAAAATTTCGATAGAACGATTAGCAGAGATTTTTTTGGAACTTCAGAAAAAAGGGGCTCATAATATTAATTTGGTAACCCCCACGCACTATGTGCCTCAGATTGTAGAGGCATTGAGGCTGGCAAAGCATAATGGATTAAATATTCCGATTGTATATAATACAGGGAGCTATGAAAAAGTCGAGACATTACGGCTGCTGGAAGGGCTTGTTGATGTATGGTTACCGGATTGCAAATATTTTGATAAGGAGTTAGCTGCCAGGTATTCTAATGCTGCGGATTATTTTGAGGTTGCAAATACAGCGATTACGGAAATGGTAAGACAGGCAGGGGATCCGGTGTTTAAAGATGGGCTTATGAAGCGTGGTGTAATCGTAAGGCATATGATTTTACCGGGACAAACTAGAGATTCCAAAAGAGTTATCGAGGAATTGTATAGACAATATGGTGATAGGATATACATCAGTATTATGAATCAGTATACGCCACTATCTCAGATGGAGAAATTTCCGGAGATTAACCGCAAGGTAACGAAAAGAGAATATGATAAAGTGGTAGATTATGCGATTTCTATCAATGTTGAGAAAGCATTCATACAGGATGGAGAAACGGCAAAAGAGAGTTTTATTCCTGATTTTGATAGTCGAATCGGAATTTTTAAACAGGAGGAATAGTTATGTATCAGAATTATATTTTTGATTTATATGGAACGTTATTGGATATTCATACAGATGAGTATAGTAAGAACTTTTTTAAAAAGTATGCTAAGTGGCTTCGTAAGCAGGGGTATGCTTTTGAGTGGAAACAGTTTCATGATTGGTTTGTTAAGATTGAAAAGTGGCATAGAAGTCAACCGAGTAGTCACACAAAGCCAGAGATTCAGATAGAGGATGTATTTCGTGAGGTTTTTGCAGGAAAGGGATATGTTTTGTCAGATGATGAAATTTTGTATTTGTGTGAGAATTATAGAAAAATTTCATTGATTCGATTAAGTCTTTTTCCAGATACCATTGCATGCCTGAAGGGGTTGAAGGAGGCTGGAAAAAAGATATATTTGTTATCGAATGCACAGAGGAGTTATACATGGCAAGAGCTTGAAATAACAGGAATTATACCATATTTTGATGGGATACTAATATCATCGGATGAAGGCTGCATGAAACCTGACCCTGATATTTATAACATTTTATGTGATAGATATGAGCTTAAAAAAGAGGAATCTATTATGATAGGAAACGAGTTGAAATCCGATATGGCAGGTGCAAAGGCTGCTGGAATTGACGGCTTTTACATTAACAGATATCCAATCTTTAAAAAGGAAGAAACACCGGCATATAAATATGTCTCTGAAACAGGTTCCTTAATGGAAGTATTAACTCAGACAGGTGTATAAAAAGCTGCCCCGGATAAATGCCGGGGCACTTATAAAATCTACGATGTTTTCAAAGAGAGAGGATGATATGTTATGCTGACTAGAGGAGATTTTTTGTCTTTGAATTTTGTAAAGAAAGAAGATTATACAGGCAGCTATCAAGGAATTCGTTATATGCTTCACCAAGAGACTGTAGACGAAGAGAAGAAGCTGAAAGTATACATCTGGCCGGAGCCGTTTGGATTTGAAGCGACACCGGATGAGAAGAAGATTTCGGAACTGTTTCCCTTTAGTGAAGAAGGAATGACACAGGCGATTGACTGGATGAATGAAAGATATGAAATGGTAAAATATCGTGACTAGACTTTAAGTCTAGTCATTTTTGCTATAAACAAAAATGTAAGATATACATGAAAACTGTCGAATATGCAAGAAGTATTGATAATGAAAATAGAGCAATTATAATAAAACTTATTAAGAAGGGAGGGATAAGGTTATGCAAAATAAAATTAGAAAGGAGACATTAAAAATTGCCTCAAAAATCATTTATAAAATTGCTGAAAAAGAGGCAAATTCGGCATGTTTACTATTTTCCTATCAGCCTAGGGTACCAGAAAAATTAATAAAGAGATGATTTATGTAAGATGGAAAAAAATAAATTGTTAAGTGCTTTTTTGAAAAATAATATTATTTGTGAAACAGAAAAAGACATATATCAGTATGGAATAGAATGTATATATTTAATGATTATAAATTATTTATCTCTTTTTGTTATTGCAATTATAATGGGGATGTTTAAAGAATTATTGTTATTATCATGTTCATTTATTCCATTAAGAAAAAATGCAGGAGGCTTTCATGCTAAAACGAAAATAAGGTGTTATTTTTTTTCTTGTATGTGTGTGTGGAGCTTGTTGCTGATATGCAATATCAGTTGGTCTCAAAATATTTGCTTTATATCGTTGCTTATAGCTAATTTCATAATCATTCTTTTGGCACCATTAGACAATATGAATAGCTTCCTGTATAATTCAAAGTGTAGAGAGTAAATGATTTTACAAAAATAGATACCTAAGTTAAACTGTCATTGCTGACCGGCCAGTTAGCAAATGAACAGAATAAGGAAGGTATCTACAAA
>JAXJRB010000056.1:0-31337 GCA_036310845.1 Lachnospiraceae bacterium
AAGACTGTAAATGGTGATATTACGAAGACGGATTATCCGGACCCGGATGTGATTCGTGTGGGTGATACTTATTATATGGCATCCACAACGATGCATTTTATGCCGGGATGTGAAATTTTACGTTCTTATGACTTGCGAAACTGGGAGCATGTAACTTACGTATATGACAAGCTGGATTCCACACCGGGGCAGCAGCTTGAAGGAGATAAGAATGTTTACGGACAGGGAATGTGGGCGACTAGTTTACGTTATCATAAGGGACGCTTTTATATCTGTTTTGTGGCAAATGACACACAAAAGACTTATTTATATACAGCTGACAAGATTACTGGACCTTGGAAGAAGAGTAATATAGAGGGATTTTTCCATGATTGTTCGATTTTGTTTGATGATGATGACAAGGTATACATCGTGTACGGTAATAGGGAGATTTATCTAACTGAGCTAAACGAAGATTTGACAGCCGCAAAAGAGGGCGGCCTACATCGTATGATTGTCAAGGACAGTGATGAAACAAGACTCGGTTATGAAGGTGCCCATTTTTATAAGATAAATGGTAAATACTATGTGTTCTTTATTCATTCACTTGTTGGGGAATGGAGAAGAACCGAGGCCTGCTTTGTGGCAGATTCCATAGATGGCGAATTTAGAGGCTGTGATGTACTAAATGATGATATGGGATATGCTTACCAGGGAGTTGCACAAGGAGGTATCGTCGATACACCGGATGGTGATTGGTATGCTGTTTTATTCCAGGACCGTGGAGCTGTTGGAAGAACTCCGGTACTCATTCCGGTGCATTGGGAGAATGATTTCCCTGTTTTTGGTGATAATGGTAAGATTCCGGAAAGATTTGAGACGGTGAGCACCAGACCGGGACATGAATATTCACCTCTTTTACAGAGTGATGATTTCAAGGTGCCGATGAACCTTTCGGAAGAAGACAAGGCAAGATTATACGGTAGTTTTGGATTTAAGAGTGTGTGGCAGTTTAATCATGAGCCGGATTTGTCTCTGGTACAGCATGACAGCGAAGCCGGTACGGTGGAAATAACAACTGGTAAAGTAGGCCAGAATGTGACACAGGCTAGAAATATGCTGACACAGAGGATGATGTATCCGGGCTGTGTTGGAGAAGTAACGGTTGATGTGAGCAAGCTGCAGGAAGGTGATTATGCCGGACTTTGTGCTTTACAGGGTTATTATGGATTTGTTGGTGTGACTAAGAGAGAGGGTCAGAATTATCTTGTAATGCTGAACCGTGAAACTCCATACGGAGAAAAGATGGGATATGTCAGAGATACAGAGCCGGGATGCGAATGGGAAGCGATTCCGCTTCATGGTGATAGCGTACGACTTAAAATAGCAGTTGATTTTACTGATATGAAAGATGAAGCAAAGTTCTACTACTTTGATTTGGAAGCAAGAAAGTACAAGCAGATTGGCAAGACACATAAGCTGTACTTCAAATTGGACCATTTTGCGGGATGCCGCTTCGGATTGGTTGTATATTCTACAAAGACAACAGGTGGTAGTGCTAAATTTACAAATTTTTGGTTAGGGTAAGTAGGTATAAAAGCTTTTTGGGTGAAAGGCTTAAAATAAGCAGAAATGTTTGGTATAATATGAGTAAAAAGATGTCTATAGGAGGATGAATTCTTGTTCAGATTACAATTGGCATGTTTGGTTATGTTGATATTCATATCAGTTATTTATTTGTCTATTCGAAGAGTAAAGTCATATTCACATAGGTTATTTACTGTGTCATTGATTCTTTCTATCATTTATACAATCAATGATATGATTTCTGTATATACGGTGAATCATTTAGAGACGGTTCCTCCGTTGGTAAACAGATCTGTTCATAATCTGTTTATGGGAAGTCTGATGATAGAAATTTATATTTTTTTCTCATATACGATTACATTGATTTATGATGAGCAGGAGTTAAAAAAGAAGAGAAAGAAATGGACGATTCCAATTGTAATTGCGTTGGTTGCAATGGTGTTTTTACCACTAGATTATATAGAAACAAAGCAGGGAAATTATTCTATGGGGCCGGCAGTTATTGGTACATATGGAGTGATTGCCGTGTACTCTGTTATGATAGGAAAAGAGTTATTGTTGCATTGGAAAGAAATTAATAAATATAAGCGAACTTGTGTGTTGTTTGCATACGGTACACAAATTATACTGTCTGTGTATCAGGCGATTGTACCGACAGCACTGACTTCTTCCCTTGGAGTTGCGTTGAACAATTTGTCAGTTTTTCTTACAGTAGAAAATCCGGATGTACATATGATTGAGATGTTGCGTATGGAGAAGGAGCGTGCTGACGAAGCGAATGAGGCAAAATCCAGGTTTCTTTCCAATGTATCGCATGAAATTAGAACACCAATGAATGCGATTGTTGGATTAACAGAAGTATTATTGAGAAAAGAGTGGCCTTCTGAAGAAAAAGGATATTTACTTAATATTCATAATTCTGGAAATGCATTATTAAATTTGATCAATGACTTGCTTGATTTTTCCAAAATTGAAGCTGGTAAATTTGAGATTGTTAATGATACCTACGATATGGAACAGTTGTTGAGAGATGTTCACATTCTTGGTAAGGTGCGAATTGGAAACAAAAAGCTGGAGCTTAAGATGAATATAGATCCTCAGTTGCCAAAACAGTTATGGGGAGATGGGCTGAGAATTAGACAGGTTATCATCAATATTTTAAGTAATGCAATCAAATATACAGAACAAGGTGTCGTGACTTTGACGGTAAAGATTGTAGAAACAGGAGAAGAAAGCGTAAAGATTTATATATCTGTACGTGATACAGGACAAGGTATCCGTCAGGAAGACTTGAGTAAACTTTTCGATGCATTTACCCAAGTAGATATCAAGAGAAATCAAGGAAAAGAAAGCACAGGATTAGGTCTGACGATATCTAGTCAGTTAGTAGAATTAATGGGAGGAAGATTGGATGTTGTAAGTGAATACGGAAGTGGAAGTGATTTCTTTTTTACCGTTTGGCAAGGAATTCGTACTTCTGAAAAAATGGGAGATTTCCATGCAGTATCAAATCAGGCAGAAGATGTAAGCAAAAAGGTTTATCAATGTGATTACGTTGCGCCTGATGCACATGTGTTGGTAGTGGAAGATAATGAGATTAATCAGATTGTTTTACAAGCCATATTGGAACCTCTAAAGATACAGCTTGATTTTGCTGAAAATGGAAAAGAAGCTTTAGAAATGATTAAAAATAAAAAGTATCAAGTGATTTTGATGGATCATTATATGCCGGTTATGGATGGTGTTGAGACGACTATTGAAATACGTAATATGGAAGATCAATATTATCGAGAAATACCGATTATAGCTTTGACTGCCGATGCAGTGGAAGGAACAAAAGAACAATTCTATAAAATTGGTATGAATGATTTTTTAACAAAACCGGTTGAAATGAAGAAAATATGTAAGACATTACAGGAATGGATTCCAAGTGAGTATATTGTAAAGAATGGATAAAAGTAAGCTATGGAAATTTGGATATATTGGAGTTCAAGAAAAGGATGATATTAAGAATTGCTTTGAGATATGCAGAGGGATAAAGATAGATGAAAGGTGTATATAAAACAAAACCGAGAAATGCTATTATAAAATTCTTGAAGGAAAATGCAGATACGCGTTTTACAGCGCGTGATATATTGAATGCAGTTAAGGTTGATGGAGAAGAACTGGACAGGTCGACGATATATCGCAACATAGAACGTCTATGCAGGGAAGGTAAGCTGGTAAAATATAAAGAAACAGATGTGAATGCCACTTGCTATCAGTATACAGAAGCGCATGGTTCTTGTCACAGTCATATGCATGCGCAGTGTTCAGGCTGTGGAAAAATATTTCACCTTGATAATGAGCTAGTAGAAGAAGCAACATCAAAAATAAAATCGGAATACGGGATTGACATAGATTATGGAAAAACGATAATTGTATGTCAGTGCAAAGAGTGTAAAGAATAGGAATAAATATAAAACATTCGTAAGAATTGAAGTCTTACGGATGTTTTTTTTTGTGTGATAGGAAATTGCTGTTGCGTAGTGGTAGTTAGACAAGAATTTCGTAAGAAATTCTTGCCAAAGTGCGTGCGCTGGCACGCACTATTTTTATGAAAGAAAAAAGCTGTAACGGAGTGGTAGTGATTGTGCAGGGCAATCACTATTTATTGACATACTTAAAGTAACAATATATAATATGCAACAATGTTGCATATTGAAAGAAAGGGATGATTTACATGGAAACAGCAGTTTACATATTTGCAGGATTCTTAAATAGTGGGAAAACGACAGCTTTACAGGAAAGTCTACTCAAGACTGTAAAAACAAATAACGTAAAATCTATTATAATCTGTACAGAAGAAGGGGAAGAAGAGTACAGAATGGAAGAGCTAAAATCATTGTGTATAGATGTAGTAGAGGTAGAGAATGAAGAGGATTTTACGGAAGAATTTCTAGAAAAGACAGCAGAAGAATACATGCCGGAAAATGTATATATTGAGTATAACGGAATGTGGGATTTAAAAGCTTTTTTGGATATAACAATGCCAAAAGGATGGTATATAGCCAATATATTTAGTCTAGTTGATGCGGGTACTTACGAAATATATCTTAAGAATATGCGACAGACGCTTATGAATCCCTTGAGCGTGTCGGATGTAATTCTTTTTAACCGATGTGGAGATGGTTTTCAAAAAGGAAAGATAAGACGTTCTTTGAAAATTTTGAATAGTCGTGCAGAACTTTTTTTTATAAAGCCTAACGGCAGTATTGACTACGATATGGATGAATTCTTCCTGCCTGATGAAAAAGGGACGATTGATGTAACAGATGAAGTTTTTTGTTCGTGGTTTGTAGATTGTATAGAAAATACAGATAAGTATTATGGGAAAAAAGTCCGTTTTAGTGGAATTGTTACAAGAGGAAAAGGTCTTGCATGGAATCAGTTTTATGTAGGAAGATATATAGCAGTATGCTGTCAAGAGGATGCTCAATTTGTTGGATTTATTGCTGAAAGTGAAACAGAACTTCCAATGGACGGTGATTGGATTGAGATAGAGGCACGAATTGAACAAGGGGAAATTGCAGGAAAAAGGATGATTATTTTGTTGAAAATAATAGATATGAGGAAAATGGAAGTACCTGGAGAGATATTTTTGTATTTCTAAGAAAGAGAATAAACGACTAATAAAACACAAAATATAAGTCAAATAACAGATAATACATCATAAATACTTGAAAAGGCAGATAAAATACAATATAATATATATATATTATGTATTTTGGAGGGTGGTCCATGAAAAAAGAAAATGAGAATACGGTTATTAGTATTGGTGAAAGAATACAAAAGAACAATCGGATAACGATTAGAATTATGATTGTATTAGTAATGTGTATGGCTATTAGTTTATTATTCTGTGGGATTTTTCAGACATGGATAAAGCAAATATCAGATAGTGTAACAACCGTAGCAGATGGGCGAAACATTTTGAGTAAATGGGTTGCAGATGTTACGATTGCGATTACAGATGGAAGTGAAATGCAAGGAGAACTAGATGCTGAAAAGTGTGCGTTTTCCAAATGGGAAGAAAACTTTAATGGGCGAAAAATTTATGATGCTGATGCACAGGATGCTTTTGATAAGGCAATGAGCTTACATAATGAATTGCATAGAATGTATAATGAAAATAAAGATGTTACAATGGAGACTGATACACAAGCCGCAGTGGCTTTGGTTTCGGAAATCAATGCCGTATTTGAAGAATTTTCTGACAACATGAATGTTGTAACAGAATACTATAAATATCGTTCAGAAATAAATTATGATGGTGCAAGACTTCAGATTATGTTTTCTTGCATTATTACGGCGCTTCTTGCAATTTTTACACCTAAGAAGATAGGAAAAGCTTTTAAACAGTTAGGAGAAGATATTGCAACACCGGTTAATGCCGTTGCAGAATGGGCAACCGAATTGTCATTAGGATCTGATAAATTGGATTTTAATCATGAAAGTACCAATATCACAGAAATTAATCAAATGATTGATGCATTTCAGAGTATGGCGAATGGTATTGAGGAGAATGTACGTGTGGTACAGCGAGTAGCAGAAGGGGATATGACTGCGTTTGTAAACATTCGTTCTTCTAAGGATAGCCTTTCTAAGAGTCTTTATAAGATGGTTCAGACAAATGACCTTATGTTTAATGAGATTACAGAGATTGCCAATCAAGTAGCGAGTGGTGCAGATGATATTGCAAATGCAAGCAATTCATTGGCAACAAACTGTACCCAGCAGATACAAAGTATTGCAGATTTTAAGGAAGCAGTAACGAGAACAGTAGGTCTTATTAATGATAATGTTGAAAAGATTGGTAAGTCAAAAGAACTTACAGGTGAGATTAAAGGTGAAGTAGCCTTGAGTAGTGAAAAAATGAGTCAGCTATTAAAGGCGATGGAAGATATTTCGGAATCTTCTAATAAAATTTTTGCTGTTATTAGTACCATTGAAGAAATTGCAGACCAGACCAATTTACTAGCATTGAATGCTTCGATAGAGGCTGCAAGAGCAGGTGAAGCAGGCAAAGGATTTGCGGTTGTAGCAAACGAGGTAGGAAGCTTGGCTGCACAAAGTGCAGAAGCGGCAGTTGCAAGCCGTCAGTTAATCGAGGATACGATTAGTAAAGCTAACATTGGAAATAGGATAACAAATGAAACTTCTGAAACGTTCCATAAAATTGTTGAGAGCATAGATTCTATTTATCGTTTTAATGATGAGATGAATGAAGCGGGACAGCAGCAAAAGGAAAAAATGAATGAGATAGAAGGAGAAATCAAAAGTATTTCAGATGCCGTTGATACAAATGCTGCAATAAGTGAAGAAACAGCAGCTTCTTGTGATTTACTGGATGCAAATGCCAACAGACTACGTGAAGCAATGGGCAAGTTTAATTTAAGAAAGAGAGAACCTGGAAAAGCTTATATTCCACCTGAGAAGCAGGACGATGAAGAGTTCAAAAAGATAGCGCAAGATAACTATGATAAGGCAGTGAAAGCAGGAAGAATTACCAAATAAAGAAACAAGAGCCGATACTTAATACTACGTTAGGTATCGGTTTTTTCGTATGCTATAATGAGTAGCTAGATACATGCGAACAAAGAAAGCTAGAGAGGTACTTGGAATGAATATACAAATTTTTGGGACAAAGAAATGCTTTGATACGAAAAAGGTAACGATAGGATATCAGCCGGAAGTATGGAAGAGCTGGGAGTAGGCAATAAGAATGAACTCTTTTCATAATTATTAAAATGTAGTACACTTAAATAGTTATGTTAACTAAAATCAACAAGAAATGACAATAGATGTTCATCGTTTTACGAAAATTATGATATAAAACGATAGTAACTCTATGGATGACAAAGAAAAGGAGAGAGCAAACATGTTTCAATTAAACAATTTTTTGAACAACCAAAATATGAAAGTGATTGACCAAAAGGGACCATTTCGTGTGTTTGAGCACGAAAAGGATTTAAGTGTGAATCCAGCAAATGCAGTAGCAGCATACTTTGCATCAGAAATGAATGTAAGAAAACGTCAGGTTTTTGTAGAGTTAAATGGAAATGGTTGTATTACCCAGGCAGGAGCAATGCAGTGGATGCTAGGTAATGTAAATATGGGTAGCGGTGTTAAGGGTGTAGGTAATCTTCTAGGAAAAATGGCAAGTGCAGCAGTAACAAAAGAAACAGCAATTAAGCCTGTTTATACAGGAAATGGTGTTATGATGTTGGAGCCTACCTATAGACACATTTTGTTAATGGATGTGTCAGAGTGGGGAACGGTAGTGCTTGATGATGGTTTATTCCTTGCATGTGAGGACACTTTACAGCAGAAGACCGTAGCAAGAAGTAATCTTTCTTCTGCTGTTTTAGGTGGAGAGGGATTATTTAATCTTACATTAAGTGGAAAAGGCATTGCTGTATTAGAGAGCCCTGTACCAGTAGAGGAATTAATTGTTTTCAATTTGGAAAATGATGTAGTAAAGATTGATGGAAATATGGCAATTGCGTGGTCTGGATCTCTTAACTTTACAGTGGAGAAGTCAGGAAAGAGTCTGCTCGGTTCAGCAGCTTCCGGTGAAGGGCTTGTAAATGTTTATCGTGGAACCGGTAAGATTTTAATGGCACCGACAGCATAGGAGGAAGAAGAAAATGGTAGAGAGCAGTATATTGAATAATAAAAATTTAAAAGAAATTGCGTCCATGGGCAATTTTCATGTATTAGAGCATGAGAAAGACATGAGTATTTCGGCAGGTTCTGCGGTAAATCATTATTTTGCATCCAAGATGAATGTTAGAAAGAGACAGCTCATGTTGGATTTTCAGGATAGTGCTTACATTGTACAGGCTGGAGCTATGCAGTGGATGAGTGGAGAAGTGAATGCTTCTTCAAATGTAAAAGGTGTTGGGGATTTCCTTGGTAAGATGGTAAGTGCTGCAGTTACAAATGAAAGCGCAGTAAAGCCATTGTATCAGGGAAATGGTAAGATGATGCTTGAGCCGACATATCGATATATCATCTTACTTGATGTATCAGAGTGGGGGACAGTAGTATTAGATGATGGTTTGTTTTTAGCTTGTGAAAGCACTTTGCAGCAGAAAACAGTAGCAAGAAGCAACCTTTCTTCTGCTGTATTAGGGGGCGAAGGTTTATTTAATTTGTCGCTTACAGGAAATGGAATTGCGGCATTGGAGTGCCATGTTCCTTATGAAGAATTGATTGAAGTAGTGCTGGAAAATGATGTTATGAAGATAGATGGAAATATGGCAGTAGCATGGTCAGGATCTCTTGACTTTACAGTAGAAAAGTCAGGAAAGAGCCTGCTTGGTTCCGCAGTATCAGGAGAAGGGCTTGTGAATGTATACCGTGGAACTGGTCGAATATTACTTGCACCTACAGCAGCTAATTATAATATTAGTCCGGCAGCATCAAGCAGTGCGACTGCGCAAAGCCAGAGTAAGACAAATCAGGGGACACTTGGAAAAGCTGGTAAAGCATTGGATGTATTATCTGATGTACTGGATATTTTTAGCTAAGCTGCGAATCCTATACTATTCATTAGCAGTCAAAATGCTTGCTCTTGATGTGATAAGGACAAGGGATTAAATATACAAAAGTGATTAAAAATACAGATAAATGGGCTGATACATTTCATTAGGCATTCTTATTGTTTGATTGCGTGAAAGAGTAGAAAGCCCATTGCTTTTATAGAGGAAATCAAGTAAAATAGAGCATGACTGTATGGAAAAGAGTTATGCATATTTATAAAGAATTATAGTTCTATAGAGCATGGCTGTGTGATGAAAGGATGGGGGTAAAATGAAACAGTTAATGTTGGGAAACGCTGCGATTGCGCGTGGTCTTTATGAGGCTGGTTGTGGCGTTGTTTCGAGCTATCCGGGAACGCCAAGTACGGAGGTTACCGAAGAAATAGCAAAGTACGATGAGGTGTACAGCGAGTGGGCACCAAATGAAAAGGTTGCCATGGAGGTTGCTTTTGGAGCAAGTCTTGCAGGCAAGAGAAGCTTTTGTGGTATGAAGCATGTTGGACTCAATGTGGCAGCAGACCCATTGTTTACCATTTCTTATATTGGAGTAAACGCAGGTATGGTTATTGTAGTAGCAGACGATCCTGGTATGCATTCTTCACAGAATGAACAGGATTCTCGTCATTATGCAAAGGCTGCAAAGATGCCAATGTTAGAGCCTGCAGACTCCGCAGAGTGTTTGGAATATACAAAGCTTGCGTATGAAATTTCTGAGAAGTTTGATACACCTGTATTTATCAAGACATGTACCAGAATTGCGCATTCACAGAGTGTAGTAGAGACTTCAGAACGTGTGGAAGTTGCAGTAAAGCCTTATGAAAAGAATATTGCAAAGAACGTTATGATGCCAGGTAATGCAAAGAAGAAGCATCCGGTAGTAGAGCAGCGTTTAAGAGATTTGGCAGAGTATGCAGAGACTTCACCTTTAAATCGCGTGGAAATGGGTGGAACCAAGATAGGTATTATTACATCGTCAACCTGCTATCAGTATGCAAAGGAAGTATATGGAGAAGAAGCTAGTATTCTTAAGCTTGGTATGGTATGGCCACTTCCAGAGAAGATGATTAAGGATTTTGCATCCAAAGTAGAGAAGCTTGTTGTTATTGAAGAACTTGATCCATTTATCGAAGAATATTGCTACAGCATTGGATTAGAAGTAAATGGCAAGGATTTATTACCATTAGAAGATGAGTTTTCTCAGAACCAGATTGCCGGTATTTTTGGAAAAGAGGTTCCGGAAGGACTTGCTTTAGATGAGAATATTCCGGTTCGTCCTCCTGTTATGTGTGCAGGTTGTCCACACCGTGGATTATTCTATACATTATCTAAGAATAAGTGTACGGTATTAGGAGATATTGGATGCTATACATTAGGTGCAGTAGCACCACTTAGTGCGATGGAAGTGACTGCATGTATGGGTGCTTCTATTAGTTCTATCCATGGATTCAATAAGGCACTTGGCGAGGAAAGTGAAGGAAAGACAGTTGCTGTTATTGGTGACTCTACCTTTATGCATTCCGGTATGACAGGTCTTGCTAATATTGCATATAACCAGAGTAATTCAACGGTTATTATTTTAGACAATTCCATTACCGGTATGACAGGTCATCAGCAGAATCCTACAACAGGATACAATATCAAGGGAGATCCGGCAGGTAAGATTGATTTAGAAGCACTTTGTAAAGCTATGGGAATCAATCGTGTGCGTGTGGTAGACCCATATAATCTGGAAGAAACAGATAAGGCTGTAAAGGAAGAGTTAGCTGCAAATGAGCCATCTATCATCATCAGCCGTCGTCCTTGTGCACTGTTAAAGACCGTAAAGGCTAAGCCTGCGATTAAGTGTAATCCGGACAAATGTAAGGGCTGTACAAAATGTATGAAGCTTGGATGTCCTGCAATCAGTATGAAAGATAAGAAAGCAACAATTGATCCGACACTTTGTGTTGGATGTGGTGTATGCCAGCAGTTGTGTGCATTTGGAGCATTGGAGGGCAACGAGAATGACTAAGAATATTATGATAGTAGGTGTCGGCGGACAGGGTTCCTTGCTGGCAAGTAAGATGTTAGGACAGCTTTTACTTTCACAGGGGTATGATGTAAAGGTTTCAGAAGTACACGGAATGAGCCAGAGAGGCGGAAGTGTAGTTACATATGTGAGATATGGTGAAAAGGTATATTCTCCAATTATCGATAAGGGAACAGCTGACTTTATTATTTCTTTTGAGAAGCTTGAAGCAGCCAGATGGGTTCCTTATCTGAAAAAAGGTGGCAAGATTATCATGTCTACACAGGAAATTGATCCAATGCCGGTTATTATTGGTGCGGCTCAGTATCCTGAAAATCTTGTAGAGAAGATGAAAGAAGCAGGAGCAGATGTGGATGCCATTGATGCACTTGATTTAGCAATGCAGGCAGGCTCCAGCAAAGCTGTAAATTTAGTTTTAATGGGTCGTTTATCAAAATATTTTGATGCAACTGAGGAAGCATGGATGGAAGCATTAGAAGCATGTGTTCCGGCAAAGTTCTTAGAGTTGAACAAAAAAGCATTTTCAATTGGTCGTGATGCCTAATAAGTAGACAGTCAGTGCTTGTTCTGTAAATTCACAGAAGTGATAAGACAAAAGATATATAGAACAGGGCGCCGATAAGCGCCCTGATTATGCTAAATAGGGAGAAAGGTAAGGGTTACAAGATGGCAAAGAGATATTATCAGCCAGAAATTGAGACAATGCCTGTAGAAGAGATTAAGGCACTTCAGAGTGAGCGACTTGTGAAGCAGGTAAAGCATGTATGGGATAATGTACCATACTATCGTAAAAAGATGGAAGAGAAGGGAGGAACTCCGGATGACATTAAGGGCATTGAGGATTTATATAAGCTTCCATTTTTGACAAAGGATGATTTAAGAGATGCATATCCATATGGATTATTAGGTAAGCCGTTAAAGGATTGTGTTCGTATTCAGTCGACTAGTGGTACGACAGGAAGACGAGTAGTAGCATTCTATACACAGCATGACATTGACTTGTGGGAGGACTGTTGTGCACGTGCGATTACAGCAGTAGGTGGTACGGATGAAGATGTCGTACAGGTAGCTTATGGATATGGACTGTTTACAGGTGGTCCTGGTTTGAACGGTGGTTCTCATAAGGTTGGATGTTTGACCGTTCCAATGTCATCAGGAAATACAGACAGACAGTTACAGTTTATGACAGATTTGCAGTCTACGATTCTTTGCTGTACACCTTCTTATGCAGCTTATCTTGGTGAAACCATTGAAGAAAAAGGTCTAAAGAATCAGATTAAGCTCAAAGCAGGCATTTTTGGAGCTGAAGCATGGACAGAAGAAATGCGCCGTGATATACAGGAAAAGCTTGGAATTAAAGCGTATGATATTTATGGATTAACAGAAACAAGTGGTCCGGGTGTTGCTTTTGAATGTGAAGAACAGACAGGTATGCATATTAACGAGGATCATTTTATTGCAGAAATTATTAATCCTGAAACAGGGGAGGTTCTTCCAGAAGGAGAAAAGGGTGAGCTTGTATTTACCAGTATTTCCAAAGAAGCCTTTCCACTTCTTCGTTACCGAACAAAGGATTTATGTATTTTATCAAGAAAGCAGTGCGCTTGCGGAAGAACTCATATTAAGATGAGAAAGCCTATGGGTAGAAGTGATGATATGCTTATTATTCGTGGTGTAAATGTATTCCCATCACAGATTGAAACAGTTCTTTTGAATGAAGGTATGACACCTAATTACCAGATTATTGTTGATCGTATAAATAATAACGATACCTTTGATATTAATGTAGAAATGTCTCAGGAAATGTTCTCAGACAGCCTTGGTAAGATTTCAGAGAAAGAGAAGCAGCTTGTTTCTGCTCTTAAGGACATGCTTGGTATTCAGGCTAAGGTTCATTTGGTAGAGCCGAAATCGATTACCAGAAGTGAAGGTAAGGCGGTCAGAATCATTGATAAACGTAAGTTATATGATTAATGTGTCATATAATCTAGTGGAGAAGGAAAGGTATGGTTATTAATATGACAGTGAAGCAGATTTCTGTATTTATCGAGAATAAAGTTGGTGGATTGGCAACGATTACAGATGTATTGGCAAAGGCAGGAGTGAATATCCGTGCACTTTCGATTGCAGATGCATCCGATTTTGGTATTCTTCGACTAATCGTAGATGATGTATTTGCAGCAGGGAATGCACTCCGCGAGAATGGGAATATCTATTCTGTTACGGATGTAATTGCTGTAGCGGGTGATGATACACCAGGTAGTATTGCAAGAATTGTAAATGTATTAGCTCAGGAAGGCATTGGTCTTGACTATGGCTATGCATTCTTTGCGAAGAAAGAAAATCTAGCATATATGATTATTCGTGTCGAAGAAATGGAAAAGGCCATAAAGGTATTGAACCAAAATAATATTCATATTGCAGATGAAGAAGAGATTAATGGAATATAAAAAAAGTGTGTGCGCAGGCACACACGATTTTTAAAGAGTCAAGAAATTAAGGGAGCCGGCAGGATTGTCGGTTCCTTTTTCTAATAGAATGATAAGTCCCTTAAGAGTTTCTTCGATTTCCTCTTTGGATGAAGGGATGAGCGTATTTCCTAATTTGACAGCTAGAACGATTAATACAATTTCTGCTAGAGCAGCAGGCTTGTCAAAGTGTATTTCACCTAGCTCAATACCTTGCTGAATAATTTCTGTTAATGCAGGTTTTAGCTCTAAAATGATATGTTGTAGATATTTTTGGTGAATAAATGATTTCTCTTGAGCGCTTGAGGTTGAAGTAGTTGTATTTTGCTCTGTGAATTCAGCAGAAGAACTTCGACATGCTTGAAAAATCATTGCCATTCTAGTGAAGGTAGGGATGGAAGTCTGAGTTGCAAGAGTTCGAGCAGTTTCCAAAGGCTTTTCATAATTTCTCTCGACTAAAGCTTCTACAATTGCTTCCTTTGATGGAAAGTAATAGTATATACTACCTTTTCCGATTCCCGCAGTCTGAGCAATTTCGCTTACGGAAATGGTCTGTATATTTTTGTTTTTCAATAGCTCCTGCAGAGCATCTAAAATTTGATGGTATTTATCTGTATTAGACATTGTGGTGACCTCTCAAAAAAAATAGTCTTTGCGTGATTGGGGAAGTTAATAATATGAAAAGATATGCACACGCGAAAAAAGGATAAGCTTTGAAAAGGCTTAATAGGGTTAGTATATCATGTATGCAAGAAAAGCATCAATTGTAAAATTTATAAAACTATAAAAGAAAAAACTCTGTTTTTTTGTAGGAAACGTCATTGACCGTCGGTCGAAAAAGTGATAATTTTGTTAATAAGATATGTCGACCGATGGTCGAAAGAGTAAAGGAGGAAAATATGACATACGCTGATTTTTTTGCAGAGATAAAGGGAAAGTTTTTGGAAGCAGATATTAGTGAGGTGCAAGAGCATCTTGCTTTTCAGTTTAATATTATTGGAGAGGGAAGTGGAATCTTCTATGTAGAGGCAAAGGAAGGGAAGCTTTCTATTGAACCATATGAATTTTTTGATCGTGATGCGATGTTTATAGCAACAGGCGATGTTTTCATGAAAATTGCAGAAGGAAAAATGGATCCGGTTATGGCATTTACCATGCAGAAGCTTAAGGTAGAGGGGAATATCGAAAAGGCATTAAAACTAAAAGATTTGATTGAGAGAAAGAAATAAAATGCTTTAAAGAGTTAAGGAGAAGCTATGAAAAAATTAAAGTTTGCAGCATTGTTTGGACTTTTTGCAGTAGTAAGTGCTGGTGAAAGTGCTTATTTTTATCGAAGAACGATGAAGCGTAGTAAAGCTAAGGTTGAGAGAACCATGAAAATGGCTGGAACAGATTGGTCACAGTATTCTAACATGCTTATGGACAGAAAAAAACATTTCCTAAAGCAACCGCATAAGGATGTTTATATTCAGTCAAAGGATAATCTAAAGCTTCACGCAACTTTTTTCCCACAAGGAGACAAAAAAAAGGTTGTGATAGCTTTTCATGGTTATACCAGTCAAGGTATGAGTGATTACATAGGTTTATCAGATTACTATATGAAGAATGGATATAGCATGCTGTTACCGGATGCAAGGGCTCATGGACAGAGTGAAGGTGAATATGTAGGCTTTGGATGTCTTGACAGATGGGATGCATTAGAGTGGATTTGTTGGGCAATTAGAGAATGTGGAAATGATGTAAAGATTCTTTTGCATGGTACTTCGATGGGTGGAGCTACTGTATTAATGACAAGCGCTTTAAAGTTACCACAGCAGGTAAAGGGAGTGGTATCGGATTGTGCATTTACTTCTCCAAAGGAAGTATTTACGCATGTGCTACATAATATGTATCATTTACCAGCATTTCCGGTGATACAGCTTTCAAATATTGTGAATAAAAGAAATGCTGGTTATGGCATGGATGAGTGTAATGCAGCAAGAGAGATTAAAAAGACAAGAATTCCTGTTTTAATGATTCATGGTGATGCAGATACGTTTGTACCGGTTAGTATGTGTCATGAAATATATAATAATTGTATTGCGCCGAAAAAGAAATTGATTGTGAAAGGTGCAAGTCACGCAGAAAGTTATTACAAAGATACCGTAGCATATGAGGAAGCATTGGATGTATTTACGAAGGGAGTAATGGCATGATGAAAACAAGAAACGGATATCAGGTTTATCCATTGACAGTAGCACAGAAATTTCATACCTATTATGTGGAGTTTAGTCCAAAGAAAGAAGTTTTAAATATTGGTACCAGTTTGACAATTGGCACAGAGATTGATTTTGAGGAATTAAAAAGGGCAATCTATAAGGCTTGTGAACGTTGTGAGTGTATGAGAGTACATTTTACAAAGGATAAGGATGGTACATGGTATCAGTATGTTGTAGACAAGTATGAGAAAGAAGTAGAATTTTATGATTTTTCACAAGTTTCCATGGAGGAAGCAGCGAAAACCATGCGTAAATGGACAGCAGTACCTTTTAATCATGAAGATTCCTATTTAAATCGAATTGTCATGATTAAGACATCTGATGGATATAGTGGACTTTATTTTCTAGTGGATCATATGATTATGGATGCACAGTCATTAATGTGCTTCTTGCGAGATGTTATAGAGCTGTACTGTAATGCGAAATATGAGGGAGTACCATATCCAAAGGAGATGGCATCTTATATAGAACAGGTGAAAAAGGATCTTGCGTATGAAGCAGGAAGTAAAGCAAAACAAAGAGATGAGGAATTTTTCCATAAGCTAATCGAAGAATCAGAACCGATTTTCAACGGCTTGGATGGAAGCACTTTATTAGATAGACAAAGAGAGAGAGATCAGAATCCAAATGGCAGAGCGGCAATCAATGTATCGGATTCTGTAGATTCAGAACTGGATATATTCCATTTGGAAGAAGAACCGACAGCGCGTTTAATGAGATTCTGCGAGGAAAGACATGTATCATTAACCTGTTTGTTACTTATGGGTATCCGTACTTATTTCCAGAAGAAAAATGGAAACGATGATGTATCTGTTAACACAGCAATTGCAAGACGTGCAACGTTAATGGAGAAAAAGTCGGGGGGAACTAGAATTCATTCATTTCCATTTCGTACCATTATATCTGAGGATAAGACGTTTATGGAAGGAATTTGCCACATTCGTGATATGCAGAATGAGATGTTCCGTCATGCAAATTATGACCCGGTAGCATATTTTGCATACAGAAGCAAGACGTATGAGACTCCAAGAGGAGCAACCTATGAACCGATGTCATTAACCTATCAGCCAATGTCTTTAAAAGAGAAAGGGTTGGATAAGCTTGGAGATATTAAGTATAAAACAGTGTGGTATCCAAATGGAGCGACAACACAGGGAATGTATCTTACGGTAATGCATCGTCCAGATGATAATGGACTAGATTTTAATTTTGAACATCAAATCAAAGCAGTTAGCCGTGAGGAATTAGAGCATTTCTATTACTATTTATGTCGTATTATGTTTAAAGGAATTGAGAATCCTGATTTAACAATTGGTGAAATTATTAAACTTGTATAAGAGGGAAAGGATAAAAATATGTTTGAACAATTAAAAGAAATTATCGTGAATTATGTAGAGGTTGAAGCAGAAAATATTACGCCAGAGTCAAGATTTGTTGAGGATTTAGGGTTTACATCATTTGATTTCATGAATATGCTTGGGGAAATTGAGGATGCCTTTGATATTGAGGTAGAGCCACAGAAGGCAGGGAATATCAGAACTGTTCAGGAAGCATTGGATTATTTTGCAAGCATTCAGGATTAAATAAGCTTGTTACTGGGTGTAGTAAATAGTAATTATGAAGGTACTGAATAATTACTATTTTGGAAAGGTAAGGGTAGTATTAATGAAGATATACAGTACGATAAAAGATATCATTGTGTCATCCGAGGCAGCTTATGGTGCAAAGGATGCGATAAGATATAAAGCAGGAAAGGACAATATAGAAGCAAAGTCTTATACTGATTTGAAACAGGATAGCGAGAGCTTTTCGAGAGTACTGGAACAGTTAGGGATTAGAGGACAGCATGTTGCAATGTCAGGAATGACTTCTTATGCATGGCTTGTTAGTTATTTTGGAATCGTAAATAGTGGTAGTGTTGCAGTTCCGTTAGATGTTTCGCTACCGGCAGAGGATTTTTGTGAGTTAGTGGAACGTTCTGATGCGGTGGCACTTGTGTTAGATGATATTAGAGTGGATGTGGCAGCAATTGTAAAGGAACGTTGTCCAAAGCTAAAGTATTTGATTTCTATGCAGAAGGAGACAAGTGATGAAAAGGTATTATCTTTTTCACAGTTGCTGGATGAAAATAGAGGAAGCTTTGATGTAGAAATAAATCCGGATGCTCTTTGTACCATTATGTTTACATCAGGAACGACAGGAAAGAGTAAAGGAGTTATGCTGACACAGCGTAATCTGGCAGAAAATGCAACCTGCCTAGACATGAAGATAGAGTCAGGAAATGTTGTATTATCAGTACTTCCTATCCATCATGCATATTGTCTGAGTATGGATATTTTGAAAGGCTTGTCCTTAGGAAGTGTTGTTTGCATCAATGATTCCTTACATCGTATGGCAAAGAATATAAAATTGTTTAAACCAACAATGATATTAATGGTTCCATTGATGATAGAGACCTTTGCAAAGAAACTGGAAGATGTTGTAGGAATACCACCTGAGTATGTCAAAAAAGAGGTATTTGGTGAACAGCTTCATACTATTTGCAGTGGTGGAGCGTATATGAATCCGGAATATATTGATTTGTTTGCAAAGTATGGTATTAAGATTTTACAAGGCTATGGCATGACAGAATGTTCTCCGGTAATCAGCACAAGCTTAAGCTGGAATATCAGGAAGGGTACGGTTGGTCAGCTGTTACCTAATTGTGAAGCGAAGGTTGTAGATGAGGAAATTTGGGTAAAAGGAAGCAGTGTTATGCGTGGGTACTATAAAATGCCAGAGGAAACAGAACAAGCCTTACAGGATGGATGGCTAAAAACAGGAGATTTAGGCTATGTTGATGAAGAAGGGTTTGTGTATCTGACAGGACGTAAGAAGAATCTGATTATTACGAGAAATGGAGAAAATGTTTCACCGGAAGAAATTGAGAATAAGCTTAGTGAAGCAAGATTAGTACAGGAGATTCTAGTACGCGAGAAGGATGGTTTGATAGAAGCGGAGATTTTCCCAGACTATGAATATGTTGAGAAGCGTGGTATTGAAGATGTTCGGGCCAAGCTACAGGAATTGATTGATACCTATAATGCAGGAGCTCAAAGCTTTAAGAAAGTATACAGTCTGTTAGTAAGAGACACAGAATTTCCGAAGAATACAACCAAAAAAATTAAGAGATATTAATTTAGGAAAGGGGGATAAGAGTCCTCCTTTTTTTAAATTTTGTGTATTATATATCATATTAAATATTCAGTGAATATAGTATGATAATAATAGGGGGCACTTTTTGTTAAAAAATTTTGTGTTAAAGGAGAGTTGCGATGATTAGAGTAGTGAATACAGAAAATGGAACAGTAAGAGGCTTACCGGGGAATGACCCTAGAATAACCGTATTTAAGGGAATACCTTTCGCGGCACCTCCTGTAGGAGAGAACAGATGGCGTGCACCACAACCTTGCGAGAGCTGGGAAGGTATCAGGGATGCGTATACATTTGCGCCGATTTCTGTACAGGATACGCCGGGATTAGGAACGGATATTTACTGCCGTGAATGGCACGTAGATCCGGAGATTCCTATGAATGAAGATTGTCTGTATTTGAATGTATGGACGCCTGCCAAAAAGGTACATGAGAAGCTGCCTGTACTGGTATGGTTTTTTGGAGGCGGATTTCAGTGGGGCTATACACCGGAAATGGAGTTCAATGGTGAAAGAATTGCAAGCAGAGGTGTAATCCTTGTAACAGTGAATTATCGTCTTGGTGCGTTTGGATTTTTAGCACATCCGGAGCTTACGGAGAAACAGCCGGAAGCACCTGCTAACTTCGGAAGTTTGGATCAGCAGGCAGGCCTTAAATGGGTGAGCCGTAATATTGAAGCATTTGGTGGTGATCCTGAAAGAATTACCATTGCAGGACAGTCAGCAGGTGGTGCGAGTACACTTACGCAGCTAACCTGTGAGGAGAATTTTGGTATGATTAAGGGAGCCATGATACTAAGTGGTATATTCCGCAATTTATACCAGCCAGATCCGTTTATTACTCCACGTCATATTAGTGAAGCAGGTAAAAATGGGGAAGCATTCTTTGAATTCCTTGGGGTTAAGACACTTGCGGAAGCAAGAGCGTTAGATGCTTTTTATATTCGCGATAAATATGCAGAGTTTGCCCAGACACATCCGAGAATGGCGGTTGTTATTGATGATAAATTCTGTATGGATGAACCGATTAAGCTTCTTGCCCGTGGCCATTTTGCAAATGTGCCGGTTATGGCAGGCAATACGGTGGATGAATTCCCAGGATGTATTATGGTTGATTCCATAGAAGCGCTGGAGGAAAAGGCAAACGAGATATTTGGTGAAGATGCTGCTGCATTCCTTGCATTTGATGAAGCGAAAGTGAAAAACGAAATGGGTTATGCACCGCTAAGTGTGATTGAAAGTGGTATAAAGGCAACCTTCCTTGAAAAATTAAAGAGAAATGATAAAGATTGTTTTTATTATCGCTTTAATCCGGATATTCCGGGCTGGGATAATCCGGGATCTTTCCACTCAGTTGATTTGTGGTTCTTTTTTGAAACGTTGGGAATGTGTTGGAGACCGTTTCAGGGAAGACATTTTGATTTGGCAAGACTTATGTGCAATTATTGGACTAATTTTGTTAAGACTGGTAATCCAAACGGTAACGATGCAGACGGAACAGCAATGCCTGAATGGAAACCATATACAGATGGAGCGCGTAATGAGATGCAGTTCTTGTCCGAAGGTGCGATACCAAGTGTAGAAAACGATGAATTTATGACCTTTATGGTAAAGCAGGTGCAGAAGGATTTAACAAAATAGATTTTGAGAAGGTACAGTATATTAGGAGGGGGTTTGGGTATGAAAAAACAGGCTTTTAATCCATATTTACCGTCATGGGAGTATATTCCGGACGGTGAACCATATGTATTTGACGGAAGAGTTTATGTGTATGGTTCTCATGATTTTTATAATGGTTACGTATTTTGTATGGGAGATTATGTGTGCTGGTCAGCACCGGTTGACGATCTTGGTAACTGGCGCTATGAAGGCGTGATTTATCCAAAGACAGCAGATCCGATGAATAAGGAAGGTAAGATGTGTCTCTATGCACCGGACGTAACAATCGGACCGGATGGCAGATACTATTTGTATTATGCATTAGATAAAATGCCGGTTATTTCGGTAGCAGTTTGCGATACACCGGCGGGAAAATATGAATTTTATGGTTATGTACATTATGAAGATGGTACACGTCTTGGTGAGAAGGAAGGCGACGAACCGCAGTTTGATCCAGGTGTATTAACAGAAGGCAATATAACATACCTTTATACAGGTTTCTGTGGACGCGGAGACAAGTCCAGAACCGGTGCTAAGGTAGTAGAGCTTGGTGAAGATATGCTTACGATTAAAGTAGGACCAAAGCTTGTGGTACCGGGCTGTGAATATTCGGAAGGAAGTTCTTTTGTGGGACATGAATATTTTGAAGCGGCATCTATCCGTAAGATAGAGGATACATATTATTTTATTTATTCCTCTATCGTAATGCATGAGCTTTGCTATGCAACAAGTAAGAATCCGACAGAAGGATTTACATATGGCGGCGTATTAGTAAGTAACTGTGATTTGCATATTGATACGTATAAGCCGGCAGACATGCCTGCTGCATATGGCGCAAATAACCATGGTAGTATGGTACAGATTAAGGATGATTGGTATATTTTCTATCATCGTCAGACAAACGGTGGCTGGTACAGTCGTCAGGGATGCGCAGAAAAGCTTACGATTGCGGAAGACGGAAGTATTGCACAGGTTGAGATTACATCATGCGGTCTTAATGGCGGTCCACTTGTAGGAAAAGGAGAATACCCTGCATACCTGGCATGTAATTTGTTCACGGATAAACCATCTATGTATGTGGGTGGCGAAGGTTTCCCTAGAGTTATGCAGGATGGTAGGGATGGCGACGAAGAAATTGGTTATGTAGGAAATATTCAGAATTCTGCAACAGCAGGTTTCAAATACTTTGATTGTAAGGGTGTGACAGAATTCCGTCTTACAACGAGAGGCTATGCGGATGGTGTTTTTGAAGTGAAAACTGCTTGGGATGGCGAAGTGCTTGCTATGATTAAGATAGAATATACAAATGTTTGGGAGACCTATAGTGCCCCGATAGCAATTCCTGACGGTGTGCATGCGATTTACCTGACCTATAAAGGCAATGGTTTGGCAGCACTCAAATCATTTGAGCTGGTGTCAAACCATTTCCATAGAACTTAAACTTATTTCATATTTCTATACTGTATCGGGGTCATGCTAAAGGTTTTTTTAAACAAACGGATAAAGTGTTCCGCATTTGGATAGCCAATTGCATAGGAAATGTTTTCCACGGTCATATTGCCGTTTTTTAATAATGTTTTAGCACGTTTTAAGCGTATGTGTGTGACGTGTTCGCCAAAAGTCTTTCCAGATTTATCCTTGATGTATTTGGAGATGTATGGTGTGGAGAGATGGAACTCATTCGCCATATTCTCTAAGGTGACAGTTTGGTAATTGGATTGAATATAATTCAACATAGTAATCAGTCGGTCATCCTTTACGTTTTCATCGTCTCTAAGTTGTGGAAGTTTGTTAACCGCTACAACAAGTGCATGGATGGAGGCTTTAATAATGTCTTCATCTGTGCCTGCACCCCAATACATTTTATCGCCAGAAAGGATACCTACAAAAGCCATGGCCTTGGAGGAAGAGCCGGTAGAAAGAGCATGTTCTTCGTAAACAGATACTTCATAGTTGATTCCGAAATACTGTTTAATGGTATTGCTTATGGCATCTAAACGGCCGTTTCCGTTAGCGTCAACAATCGTTTTTTTCTCACCACAGATAATAGTAGCTTCTGTCATAATACCGTTTTCTTGACGGAAGTGGCAGTCGTTAATGCTAAAAATCGGTGTATAGTCTACATAGTTTTCCATAAAAATTTCATAGACCCACTGAGGAGAAAGCTCTTTGTGTTCCTCATCAGATACCTGCTTTACGGTGTAGCCAACTTCTTCACGCATTTTTTCTGGTACTGCAATAGAGAAATTCTGCTTCAGGATGTAAGCAACGCCACCCTTGCCGGATTGACTGTTGATACGGATAACATCGCCGTCGTATGTTCTGCCAACATCCATAGGGTCAATAGGGAGGTATGGAACGGTCCAAAAGTCAGCCGCTTTTTCTTCATGCCAAGTCATCCCCTTTGCAATGGCATCCTGGTGTGAACCGGAAAAGGCAGTAAATACTAAGTCTCCGGCATAAGGCTGTCTTTCGTGGACAGGCATTTTGGTCAGGCGTTCGTAGGCTTCGCGAATGACAGGCATGTCAGAAAAATCAAGTTCAGGATTAATACCATAGGAGAAGAGATTCATTGCGAGTGTAATGATATCAACATTTCCGGTTCGTTCACCATTACCAAATAAGGTACCTTCTACACGATCAGCACCTGCGAGAACGCCTAATTCGGCATCGCTGACGCCACAGCCGCGATCGTTATGAGGATGAATGCTAAGTACTACATGGTCACGATATTTTAGATGCTTACTTAAGTATTCAATCTGTGATGCGAAGATATGTGGCATAGCGGTTTCTACGGTAGCGGGAATGTTGATAATTGCCTTGTGCTGTGAATCAGGTTTCCATATATCAAGAACGGCATTGCACACCTCTAAGGCATAATCAATCTCGGTTCCGTGAAAGCTTTCAGGACTGTATTCAAAGAGGAAATTGCCATCTGTTTCGTCAGCCAGTGATTTCAGAAGAGCAGCACCATCAACAGCAAGCTGCTTTATCTGTTCTTTATCTTTTTTAAAGACCTGTTCTCGCTGGGCAACAGAAGTAGAGTTGTATAAGTGAACGACAGCACGTGGTACACCCTTTAATGCTTCAAAGGTTTTACGGATAATGTGTTCTCTTGCCTGTGTCAGAACCTGAATGGTAACATCATCAGGAATCATGTTACGTTCAATTAAAGCGCGAATAAAGTCAAACTCCGTTTCAGAAGAGGCAGGAAAACCAACTTCAATTTCTTTGAAGCCAATATCTACCAAAAGCTGGAAAAATTCTAATTTTTCTTCTAATCCCATTGGCTCAATAAGAGCTTGATTACCATCTCGTAAGTCTACAGAACACCAAATAGGTGCTTTCTCAATAAAATCTTTCTTGGTCCATTCAAAGCAGTCAGTTGGTGGTAAGAAATACTGACGTTGATATTTTTTAACATTTTTCATACTCATCCCTCTTTCATGTAAGAATAAAATATATCAATACTTATGATAATATTTTACAACAAAGAACAGGGAAATAGAATGATTATATTTAATCAATAACAGTGATAATATTTAATGAATAAAAAAGAAAGCCTCGTAATGTTTGGGAAAAATATACGAGACTTTCTATAAAATATGTTTGTTATGATTCCAAATCAATCTGTGTATGGGATAATTCTAATAAAGAAGATGACAGATTATGTATTTGCCTATTATCTGCCATAACGTTATCAATGTTTTCACGATAGATAATGATGGCATCGGTAATAGCATTAACAGAGTCATGGTTTGTCTCGGAAGAAGTTGCTACATCGGAGATTTTCCCTTTTAAATCTTCGATAATAGCATCCATTTGCTGAACGTTGCCATTTTGCGCTTCAATATTTTGATAAAGCGAATTAAACTGAGAGGTCAGCGTAAGGAAGCTGGATTCCAACTCATTAATAGAACGAATGGAGCTGTTGATAGCGTTGGTGCTATCGGTTAATTGTTCGGACGTTTCGTCAATACGTGTTTTCATTGCGTTAACCACGTTAACAACCTGAGAAGAACAACTGTTACTATCATCAGCAAGTGAATGAACCTTGCTTGCAACTACCTGGAAACCGGCACCGGCCTGACCAGCTCTTGCGGCTTCGATGGAGGCATTTAAGGAAAGTGTTGTGGTATTATGTGCAATTTTAGCCAATTCGTCGGTGATAGCTGAAATCTCAAGTATCTCTTTTTGAAGGGTATTGAATACTTCGTTAGTGGCAGAAATGGTATTTTTTAAGGATTCCATTTCTGTGGTGAGTCCTTTCATATTTTTCTGATTGTCAGAAAGAGAAATCTCTACTTTCTTTACTTCATCATTTAATGATTCAATCTGTTTTTCGGTAATTAGCATTCGCTCTTGAACGTCAGTGAAAGTTTCTATTGCATCCATGGTTCCACTGATAATGGCGGAAGAACCTTGCTGTAGTTCAGCGGCGCTAGTTTCAAGACGTCCATTTGCTTCTTCCAATTTAGCAATACGCATGACGGAATGATCACAATTTTCTTGAAGCTCTATACCAGCTTTTTTTAGTTCTTCAATAAGGAGTTCTGCTTCTTCGGCTCTTGCTTTGCCTAACTCAATGTAGGCGCGTCCGCGTTTGATTACCATATAGAAAATATAGCTACATACAGAGAAAAGAGCCATGCACATGACATACTGACCTAATGGGTCAGCTTTTTCGGGATGAATGACGTATGCTAATGCTAATAAAATATCAATTAATACAAGTTGTACTAAGGCATATTTAGGAACAAGATAAAGTCCTGATAGAGCAATGACGGATAAATAGAGTGGAAAGTCATCGCTATAATAGCTTCCGCTGTTTAATGAAATAATAAAAACAAGAAAAACAATACTTAGGCATAGGATAAATTGTTGTGTAACAAGTTTCGTTTGTATTTTTTTCATAAAAAGAACAATAACCGTAAAGAGAAATAGACAAATTCCTATAACAACAGCACTTGTCCACGTCTGTGCAAGTAGGTTTTTTAGAAAAAAGACAGAAGAGATTGTAAAAACAGCAATCATCATATAGCGAAAAATAGTATTTTCAGAGGTCGGTTTTTTCATCGTATTTTTTTTCTCATTCATAATCATTAACCATGCCTTTCTATTCTATAGCCTGCTATAAGAATTGCAAGCTTACGTTTGTGTGTAATATATACACTATATAAAAGTATTATAAAATAAATAATCACACAATACAATAAAATACATGAAAAAACAAGAAAACAGCAACAGCGCGATGATATATTTGTACGAAGTGCGCACTTTTCTGAAAAATGGCAATATAAAGAGGGTAGAATACTGATGTGCTCTGAGTATTCGTTGACTTTTCTATACAAATATGATACTTTAAGAGTTAAACGGGTTAACGTAATAAAGTGTGCATAATAAAAACAGTTTATCCGGAATATGTATTTACTGCGGATTACATGAAAAAATGTAGCATAATATTACACATAACTTAGAATATTGGGGCAAATCCGGCAGGGGAGTAAATGCCGGTGGGAAGGAACAAAAGAACATGCCAGTAATGGAATATTTGGAGCGCAATGCAGAACTTTATCCGGATGAAGTAGCTTTGGTGGAGTTGAATCCGGAAGAAAAGGAAACCAGAAGAATTACATGGAAAGAATTTGAATTAATCGAGTCAGATAGATTTAATCCCTATCGTAGAGAGATTACATGGAGTGTATTTAACGAAAAAGCAAATCGTTTTGCTAATTTGTTGATTAGCCGTGGTATCAAAAAAGGTGATAAGGTAGCAATTATCATGTATAACTGCTTGGAATGGCTTCCTATTTATTTTGGAGTGCTGAAAAGTGGTGCTATTGCAGTGCCTTTTAATTTCCGATATGATGCGGATGAGATTTTATATTGTGCAGAGCTTGCAGAAGTAGATATTATTGTATTTAGTTCTTCTTTTATTGGACGTATTGAAGCTAATGCAACACGTTTAAGTAAAGGTCGTTTGTTGATTTATGTAGGGGATAATTGCCCAAGCTTTGCAGAAAGCTATCATGAATTAGTAGCAGATTGTTCAAGTAAGGCACCATATGTAGAGATTACGGATGATGATTTTGGAGCTATTTATTTTTCATCGGGAACAACAGGCTTTCCGAAAGCTATTTTACATAAGCATTTAAGCTTGACGCAGGCAGCAGAGATGGAACAGAAGCATCATGCAACGGGTCGTGATGATACATTTTTGTGTATTCCACCACTTTATCATACAGGTGCAAAATTCCATTGGATGGGAAGTCTTGTGGCAGGAAGTAAAGCAGTTCTTTTAATGGGAACAAAGCCGGAAACAATTCTTGAGACCATTTCTAAGGAACATTGCACGATTGTATGGTTATTGGTTCCTTGGGCGCAGGATATTTTAGATGCTTTGGATAGAGGAGAATTGAAGAAGGACGATTATCGTTTAGAACAGTGGAGATTAATGCATATCGGTGCACAGCCGGTTCCACCATCTTTGATTAAGCGTTGGAAAGAATATTTCCCAAATCATGCATATGATACAAATTATGGACTTTCTGAATCTACAGGTCCTGGTTGTGTACACCTTGGCATGGAGAATATTCATAAGGTAGGAGCAATTGGTGTACCGGGGTATCGTTGGGAATGTAAGATTGTTGACGAAAATGATGAAGTAGTTAAATACGGAGAAGTTGGTGAACTTTGTGTCAAAGGACCAGGTGTTATGACCTGCTACTATAATAATCCGGAAGCAACGGCAGAAACGATAAAAGACGGCTGGCTTTATACCGGCGACATGGCAATGCAGGACCCTGATGGTTTCTATTTCTTAGTAGACCGTAAGAAGGATGTTATTGTCAGTGGTGGCGAGAATATTTATCCGGTTCAGATTGAGGATTTTTTGCGTCGATATGACAAGATTAAGGATGTAGCAGTAATTGGGTTATCGGACAGAAGATTAGGTGAAAAAACAGCAGCGATTATTGAAACGAAGGATGGAATGACTTGTACTAAGGAAGAGATTGAAGAATTTTGCTTAGAGCTTCCTCGTTATAAGAGGCCAAAAGAAATCATTTTTGCGGAAATTCCGAGAAATGCAACTGGAAAGATTGAAAAGCCAAGACTTCGTAAGATGTATGGTGCTGATAACTTAGTAGCAAAAGAGAATATGGGCTAGAAAAAAGGAAGGCATAGGTGGTTAACGCTGTTTATGCCTTTTATTTTTAGTCTATGATATTTATTAAAAAAAAATGAAAACAATTGCAATTTGTTTGAGGTGTAATACAATATAGTAGAAAAATAGTAACTATTCAGAGCAGGTCGAAGCACTTTCTGCTGAGACCGTAAGAACATGATTGAGAAGTGAAAAATCTATTTGCGAAACAAATTGAGGATGGATTTTTCATCGTAATTATGATGGTACTGAATAATTACGAAAATAGACATATGTTGTGCATGAGAGGAGAAAATAATGAACGATAGAATGAAAAAGGTGTTGGCAGCGATGCTGACAGTGGCATTAGTATTTGCTTTTACCATGACTGCTTCGGCAAAAGAGTCGATAGGAAGTGGATTGATTTTATCAAATGATGTGATGACTTTAACAGAGGGGAGTACAAGTATATTGGTAGCAACGATGGAAGAAGGATTTGATGCATCCAGACTTGCTTGTGTTTCTGCGAATCCGGATGTTGCGACAGTAACACCTGTGATAGCTGTTAATAATATAGCTCATTTTCAGCTGGAGTATGTAGGAACTGGTTCTACAGTGGTTGCCATCTACCATATGGATAATCCCGCAGTAGTGGCGTATACAACAGTGAATGCAACAGCTCTTATTATGGAGTTCCCTGCAAAGCTTGGTAGAAATAGAGATAATTATTGCACGGTAACGGGATATGAATTTTTGCCTTATGAATTTCATAAATACGCGAACTTCAATGATTATAAATACACTTTAAAGCTTAGCTATCGATGTGATTCATATAAGGATGATGCATATGCAAAATGGGGCTGTTACGGATATTTTTATGATGCGGCAGGAAATGTCCTTTCAAAAGTGCATCTATACTGTGGTTCTCTTGCCAAGGGAAGGGTATATCAAAGTGAATTTCACGTGCCGGTAAATGCAGTACGTTTCGGGCTGGAAGGTTTTAAATAAAGATGTTGTGTAACTATTCAGAGAAATGAAGCGATAGATGATAGAGAGGAAAAGAAATGAAAAACAGACAGAGAAAATTAGCATTACTGTTATGTACAGTAATGTCATTATCTGCACTCGGTGGCTGTGGTCAGAAAACAGAAATGGCTGAAGAAGTGGCAGAGGATGTTGCTATTGTAGAGGCTTTTGAACCCAGAATCGGAGATTTAAAGCTGAGTGGTGAGTTTATTGCAACAGTGAATCCGGATGAATCGGTATATATTATTCCAAAGGCAACAGCAGAGGTAATGGAAGTAAAGGTGAAGGCAGGTGATAGAGTAGAAGCAGGTGATGTGCTTGCGATATTGGATGATACTATGGCACAGCTTTCTATGAGATCGGCACAGATTACTTTGGATAATGCGCAGAGAGCTTATACGCTTTCATATGGTGACGGTGCGAATTTATTGAATGATATGCAGACAGACAGTAATGTTCAGAAGGTAGAGGATGGCATGGAAGCGCAACAGGAAGGATATTTGGACGCGATGGATTCTCTTAATCGTTATCAGGGGTTATTGGCAGAAGCGCAAGATGAGCTTGCAAAGGTGCGAAAGAAATATGACTATCGTGAAGATCCAGAAGAAATTAAGGATTATGCAGATAGTATTGATAAGAATACAATGGAGGGGGCAGCAGAATACCAGGCAGCCATGACTCGTTATCAGACAGCAGCAACGCTTGATGCACAGTGGTCAGCGAAAGTAGACGGTTATAAGCAGGCAATTGATGGCTGTGAAGAGGCAATAGAGGAATTACAGGACGGTATGAACAGTACTTATGAAACCTTTAGTCAGACAGCAACTTCTACGGCAATTACAAATGGAGAATTAAGGGAAGAACAAAAGAAAGTATCTCAGAATAGTATTTCAGCTGCACAGCTTGCGGTTGAACAGGCGCAGGAGGGATTAGATACTTATGTGATTACCGCTGCAATAGGGGGGATTGTAGAAAATGTAAACGTTAAGGTACATGATTTTGCAACTTCTAGTAATCCGGCATTTGTCATTTCGAATAAAGACTCGATGGTTGCTACCTATTATGTAAGTGAGGATGTGCGTAATACGTTTTCAATTGGTCAGCAAATCGAGATTGAAAAAGATGGTAATATGTATAACGGTGAGGTCATAGAGATAGGTGGAACGATTGATGCGACAACTGGACTTTTTAAGATTAAAGCAAGTATCATTGGTGATACTTCAGCAATGTTATCTGGTACAAAGGTGAAAGTAACTACAGCTACTTATTATGAAGAGAATGCATTGATTATTCCTTACGATGCCGTCTACTATGATGGAACACAGGCGTATGTATATACTGTGGTTGACGGAAAGGCCAAAAAGACAAATATTGCAACTGGTCTGTATGATGTAGAAGAGATAGTTGTTAAGGATGGGTTAAGTAAAGATGATATAGTGATTACAACTTGGTCAGCACAGCTACGAGAGGGTGTTACTGTTTCTGTAAAGGAAGAGGAGGAGCAATAGTATGAAGTCCTTAACAAAGCTGGCTTTAAAAAGACCGGTTTCAGCAATGTTAATTGTGCTAGCAATCGGTGTATTTGGTATTGGTTCGGTATTCGGCTTTCGATTAGAGCTTACCCCTGAGATGGAAATGCCGATGCTCTTTGTAATGACAGTTTATCAGGGCGGAGACCCGGAAACAACGCAGGAGCTAGTAACAAAGGTTGTTGAGAATTCCGGTAAGACATTAGCAGGTGTGGATTCTATTGATTCACAAACATCTGCAGATATGTCTATGGTAATGTTTAGCTATGATTATGGAACAGATATAGATGAGGCTTATGCGGATTTGCGTAGTGCTCTAGACACAGCCTCACTACAATTACCAGAGGATGCCCATGATCCGGTAATTGTAGAAATGAATATGAATGCAGCAGACACGATGACACTTTCTGTTACAACTACGGGTGATACGGATGTACTAACCTTTGTAAACGATGAGCTTGAACCGGAACTTGACCGTATTGCAGATATCGCAGATATTACGGTAACGGGAGGGCAGGAAGATTATATTCGTATTGAACTTCATCAGGATAAGATGAAACAGTATGGAGTAACCATGGCCAATGTCGCTACCTATATAAAAACAACAGATTTTACAATACCAATTGGTTCTGTAAAGCAGGGTACACAAAAGATTAGTTCATCTGCTTCTTCGAAACCGGAGACATTGATTGATTTGCAAAATGTTCCAATTGTAACCAATAGAGGAAGTGTCATAAAGCTTTCAGACATTGCTACCGTTGCTATGTCGACAAAAGATTATAGCAGTATCAGTCGTTTTAATGGAAACGATAGCATTAGCATTGGTATCGCTAAAACACAGAGTGCAGGAACGGTAAATGTATCAAGAGAAGTAAAGGATG
>JAXJRB010000057.1:0-10439 GCA_036310845.1 Lachnospiraceae bacterium
GGTACAAATAATGTTATGAATACCGATTTATCTGGTACTACAAATTGGATGAATGACTTTGCCCTTTCTGTAAACCATGACACATCATCCGTTACCGGGTACATTTTATTGAGTATATGGATTGTGGGAATGCTTGCGATGATAATATTGGTAATCAAATCTTCTCTTCGTTTACATACTATAAAGAAATCTGCGCTCCCCCTTCAGAACCCAGAGGTTCGCAGACTGTATAACAGATGCTTGAATGAGATGAAAATAACAAGGAATATTCCTGTGTACAGTACCGCTTTTTTGAAATCACCTATTATCGTAGGATTTTTGAAGCCATGTATTTATCTTCCAATTCATTTAATCTCAGATTATCATGAATCTGATATGAGATATATGCTATTGCATGAGCTGCAACACTACAGACATAAGGATGCCATTGCCAATTATCTTATGAACTTTGCCGGAGTGCTTTATTGGTTTAATCCGTTTGTCTGGTATTCACTGAAGGAAATGAAAAATGACAGGGAAGTTGCCTGCGACACTTCCGTATTAAAACTGCTTGATGAAGATGATTATAAAGATTATGGAAATACCTTGATTAACTTTGCAGAAAAGGTGTCACTTACACCATTTCCCTTTGCAACTGGAATAAGCGGAAGTATGAAACAAATGCAGAAACGTGTTATAAACATTGCAAATTACCATCCGGCTTCTTTCAGGAAAAAATTACATAGCACCCTTGCATATATTATGATTGCGATTTTCCTGTTAGGGGCTGCTCCAATCCTGTCTATACAGGCTGCGGAAAATAACCGCTACTACTTTAACGATGCTAACCGTAATATTACCTATATTGATTTAAGTGATGTTTTTGAGGAATATAACGGCAGTTTTGTGTTATATGATGCAACCGAAGATACATGGCAGATTTATAATAAAAACTATGCTACTACACGCATATCTCCGGCTTCCACCTTTAAAATATACAGTGCTTTATTCAGTCTGGAAACCGGAATTATTACGCCTGAACAATCACTGATTCCATGGAATGGGCAGAATTATATATATGACTTATGGAACGCTAACCAGACCTTAGAATCTGCTATGCAAAATTCCGTCACATGGTATTTCCAGGCACTTGACCAGCAAGCAAGCCTGTCATCCATAAAGAAATATGTTCAAGAAATAGGCTACGGCAACCAGCTCGTTGAAGGTGATATATCTTCTTACTGGATAAATTCATCCCTAAAAATATCACCTATTGAACAGGTTGAAATGCTAAATAAGCTTTATTACAACCAGTTCGGGTTTTCACCTGAAAATATCAAAGCCGTAAAAGATTCCATCTGCCTTTATTCTACGGATGATGGCACACTCTCTGGAAAGACGGGTACAGAAGAAATTAATGGACGTAATACTTCCGGATGGTTCATTGGATATATAGAACAGAACAACCACACCTACTTCTTTGCCACAAACATCCAAAGTGAAAAACTTGCTTCAGGTCCTCTTGCCACAGAAATTACTTTTTCTATCCTTTCTGACTTAAAGATATGGAATACTTATCAGGAATGAGGAGCGGACAGCTCCTTATTCTTTTCTGATAAGATTTACCTCTATGATTTCCGGGACATTAAAAAACCGGAACGGATACTTTGTCAGTCCAATCCCGCTGCTGACATACATTTGGGCAAAGGTATCTGCTCCGATATCCTGCGTATCATAAAAACCTTTTATAAATTGATCTGAACCGCTGGGAAGCAGTTTTTTTGTAAAATATGGCACAGATACTTGTCCGCCATGTGTATGTCCTGATAATATAAAGTTTTCGCCAGAACTTTCTATAAATTTTGAAGTAACAGGTTCATGCGTTGCTATAAGATGAAAATAATTACTTTGAATATGATAAAAATCCTCTTCAGTCTGACCTAACAGGTAATCATCAAATCCGATTATCTCCATATTAAATTTTTCAAGAAACACTGCTTCATCATCCAGCACATCAAATCCACAATTATTCATGAAGTTTTCATAGATACGAATTGCACCGCCACCGTAATCATGATTCCCAAATACTGCATACTTTCCCACTTTTGCCTCTATCCTGCTTAATTCCTCCTGCAAATACTCCATATCCAATATCTCTTTATCCCGTGCATAATTATCAAGCAGATCTCCACCGAAAATTACAATATCCGCATCTCTTCCATTAATCATATTCACAATTCTCTCGATATGCTTTTCATCATATAATGCTCCAAAATGTGTATCTGTAAAAAATACTATCCTGCATTTCTCTATGTCCATATCTGTCTCTACTGTAATTTCTTTCACAACTAGCCTTTCAGGTTCAATGTATCTGGAATAACACACTATTAAAATCATAAATATCAATAGAATCATAAACAGAAGTTTTAATTTTTTCTTCATAAAACCTTCTTTCCTTCGTTACAAAAAGTTACTGACCATAATAATCCGACACAATTTGGATTGCTATTTTCTTTGCCCCTGAACTGGATACATTCATACCGTCTGTTCTTCCAAGATACACACAAAAGTATATTTTTCCTTCTGTACCTTCCGTAAATCCTGTAAACCATGCATCAACAACAATGCCATTGGCTTTTCCCATTCCCGTTTTCCCATATATAGAAATATCAGCTCTGTCCTGCTCCGGTACCAGCATGACCTGTTTCAATTCATTTAGTGTTTCTTCTGAATAGTCCGAATTATCACCGAAGATACGTTCCATTACCTCTACCTGTTCTTTAGGTGAGATCATTAAAGACGATTCGATCCAAAAACCTGTTAAAGCCCGATTATTATTGTTTGTATTCAACCGTCCCTCCCAATCAGAAATATCACAGTTACCATACTGAAGTTTCTCCAATTCCTTTTGCATCATATCCTTCCCAATATCATCTGCGACCTGTCTGTAATACCATACACAAGATGTACGAAATGCTTCACTAAAATCAATATCTTTATTCCAATCTTCATTCCAGAATATTTCACCGCTCCATGTCCGGGTGGAATCCTCCGGCTCAAAGATTCCATTTTCCAGTGCAATCAGAGAAGAAATAATCTTAAACGTAGAACATGGTGATCTTCTGGTCAATGCAAGATCACCATTATACATTGTATACCGTCTGTTAGTGACGTCATATATAACTGCTGCTCCATTTAACCCATTAAAATATTCTGACCAATCTGCGCAGGCAATTTCCGGTTCCATTACAATTCCCTCAGTTGAATCTTCTGTATCTGCCTCTATGAAATCACTGCCTGATTCAATTTCCGCTTCCTCTATTTCTTCTTTCACCCGTTCTTCTTTCCCATCTTCTACGGAAATCTTTTTTTCTGCACTATGATTGTTAGAGCAGCCTGCCAAAATAAATGCACACACAAATACCCAATATGCCACTTTAAAATAATTGTTCCTCCTTTTCATAATTGCCTCCATTTTTTTCCGATAACTTTTCTTTTTAATTTTCTTCCCGGTCTGTTTTTCTTATTTCTGCCGCAATATTTTTCGCCAAAAACTTTGAGAACAACTCCCGCAATAAAGATACCAACTATAATTGCAAATACAATATATTTCCAGTTAAAAAGACTACCCTTACTCTCTTTTTCCTCAGATAACGGCTCCTTAACTGGTTTTTCTGGACTATCACTCTTAGATTGAATACCTTCTACTACTAAACCAATCTGTCCAACCAAATGATTTTCATAAAAATATTGTGCTGTAACCGTTTCTGCTTCTCCATAGTCAAATTTAATATTCAAATCAGAAATATTTAACCCTTTTGGCATAATTACATATGAGTTATCAACATCAAACTTTGAAATAACACAATTTTCAAAGTATGGATTTTCCTTTTTTAGCATTTCTTCAAAAAAGGCTTTACCCTCATTAATTTTTTCTTTTGAAAAACAGTCCAAACCATAATTCAATAATTCCAGTGTATCCTGATATATATGCTCTCCCTGATCCTGCATAACTACGCAAATAACAGCCATATCATCCCTTTTTGCGCAAGTGACCAATGTATGCCCTGCGTCATCTGTATACCCATTCTTTCCCGCAAAGACTTCCTCGTTTTGAAACTCCGTTTTTCCTATCATTTTGTGATGATTATACATACATATTAAATCTTTCTGATGCTCCGTGGGCAGAATCTCATAATATGAAGTTCCAGAAACTGTCTGAAACATATCGCATTGTAAAGCAGCTTTCGTTATCAATGCCATATCATACGCACTGGTTACATGGTTTTCATCAGGAAGTCCATGTGGATTTGTAAAATTAGTATTTTCACAGCCTAATTCTTTCGCTTCTTCATTCATCATACGAATAAAATTTTCATATGTACCTCCCACATGCTCAGCCAATGCATATGCAGCATCATTTGCAGATGCCAGCATAATTGCATAAAGACATTGCTCTACCGTCAGTTGCTCTCCTGCGTCCAATGCAATATGGGAGCCTTTATCTTCCATATAGACGGCTTCCGGAGGTACTGTTACAATCTCATCCATTTCACAGTTTTCTATAGCCAATAGTACCGTCATAATTTTTGTGATACTTGCTGGATAATGTATATCATGCATATTTTTCTCGTAAAGAATGGTTCCTGTAGACACTTCCATTACAATACCTGATCCACCCATAATAGAAGGACTATCTACCCAAATAGGATTCTCTGTTGCGTGATCATTATCCTCAGCAGCCTTGGTATACATAGGCTGTATTCCAACAAACAAATATATAATACAACATACAAATAAAATTATTCCTTTTATTCGTCTTTGCATAGATTTCATTTCTATCTATTTCCCTTTCTAAAGCACAATGGTTTTACTAATTTTCCCTTTTGAACATACCTTTAATCCGTTCTCGTATTAAACGCCTGAGAAGCCTCTCCTGTAACAATTTTCTCCTGATTTTCTAACCCAAAATAGTAATTAAAAATATCTTTTCCTACCGCAGTAGAGTTGGACGAACCATATCCATTTGCAATTCGTACGGCTATGGTTATTTCCGGTGTTTCCGCAGGCGCATACCCAACAAACAATGCATGGTCTGGTCTACTCTTTGATTCCTGCGCTGTCCCAGTCTTTCCCGCAATGCTAATCTCCATATCTCGCAAAACAGAATTGTTCTGTGCAAATTGCACCATCCCTGAACTCACTGTATCCCATACAGAATCCGGTAATTCCACTTTATTCTCCAATACAGCATTATTTTCTACAAAATTTCCATTCGTATCTGCTATTCCTTTTACTAAAGAAAGCTGAAAAACATTCCCTCTGGAAGCTATTGTGTTCACATAACGCACCAATTGTACGGTTGCATAGTTATGAGTGCCTTGTCCAATTGCGGAGGGAATGCCATATGCATCTGTTACATGCGGTTGTGATTCCGCAATTTCAACACCTGACTTTTTATCCAAATAAAAGAGTTTTGAATACTCCTGCAAACTTTCTAACGCAGCATTATCTGTATATTCCATGCCATTTATTGTCCCCAACCGATATGCTATGTCACACAAATAATCATTACATGAATACTGCAATGCTGTCGGAGCATTTATAACATTGCCGTGTCCGGTATGTTTCCAGCATTTCAAATTGGGGAACACTTTATCAAACACTCCATCACACAATACGGAACTATCTGGAGAAATGACCCTCTCCTGCAATCCTGCAATAACCGTAATTGGCTTAAATGTAGAACCGGGAGCGGTCAGTTGCTGTGTTGCCCTATTGTACAATGGCAGTGCCTTATCATTTAATAGTCTATTATAATATGCGGAGTCCATCTGATTTGCCAGACGGTTGTTGTCATATCCCGGATAAGATACTAGAGCTAATATCTTTCCAGTTTCCTGTTGCACAACAACTGCTGATGCAGAGCAGGGATCTAAAGCTAATTGTGCTGGTGTTATCTCTAGTTGTTCTATTTTCTTTTTCATAAATGAGAACGCATCTATTTGTCCAGATACTAATTTTTCATAATCATCATCTGCTACAGATAATATCTGCTGGTCATATAAAAGCCGGCATATATCACTTCCCTTGATACGATCTTCAAAGAGCAGCCATTTAAATAATATTTTTTCAAATTCGTTGTCATCCGCTATTTTTTTCTCTATATTTTCTATCAATAAGACAAACATCTCATCTGTCGTGAAATACCCCTGTTCAGAGTCAATAAACCCAGCTGCAATCCACCCATTCTCAATCGCATAAGTCAAAAATTCTTTCACACTGATTCCGCTCTTATCTTTCCATCTTTTATATACATCATCTTCCTTGTCAATGGAACTCTCATTTAAAATTTCTATTTTACCTGTAATATAAGATATATATTCCTGCATTTCCTCAGATAAACGGCTATAATCCGTATTCCCATTCAACAATTCCTCTTTTAAGGAATTTAACACTTCCCCTTTTTTTTCTTCTAATACTTTTGCAATATGCCTCTCCAATTCCGTTGCATCAGCACAATACAAGTCGCTCAATTGAATAATAGAATTATTAACCAATGCTATATAGACATCATAAATCGGGATACGAATATCCGATGTATCAGAAATATGATTCTTATCAAACTTTTTTGTATTGATTAAATTGCTTGATATAATACCTGCTAAATTTTGCTCTAAAATATGATATACCGCAATCTGCAAATCTTTATCAATGGAAAGATACACATCTTTTCCACTTACAGTTTCTTTAATAATATTCTTTTCCCCAACAACCTTTCCCACATTATTTACTACAATCTGTTTTTCCCCGTTCAGTCCTTGTAATTCGCTCTCCATATATTGTTCAATGCCTGATTTTCCAACAATAGAATCGGGCGTATAATCCCGGTCAGAATCAGCATACTTTTCCATTTCTTCTGATGAAATTTTTCCTACATACCCAAGAATATGAGAAAACGCTTCTCCACCAGTATAAGTTCTCTCCCAATCCTGCCCTATATCTATCCCTATTAAAGACTGGTTATTTTCCATTATGTATGCTACTGTTTTATCTGAGACGTTTCGTGCTAAAGTTATAGGCACATATTTTTTATACTCATTCAAAGACAACATATATCTTATTCCGACAATTGTTAAAACTTCCTCATCTGTGTATTCTTTTGGTAATCCATATTTTTGTAATTCTTCCTCAGAATAAAAACTTTTTCCTGTTCCATAAAGTGCAAATTTACTATTTCCCGCCAGGAATTGAATCATATCGTTTGCACTCATATTCACTTGTTCCGGTGTCATATCATCTGGATCTGATTCCCCAAATATATCCGCTTTAAACCGTGCTAACGCTCTTCCTGATACTGTATATACATAATTCCCATCTGTCCCTACTTCTATTTTTAACTCATTATTTATTTGCTCATTATTTTCATTCAGTTTTTTCATAACGCAATAAATCACACTATTTATAGACAGTTGACGTTCCCTCTCTGATGCATAAGTTCCATCATCTATCATTGTGACTGTATAAACTAACTCATTATACGCCAAAATCTCTCCATTACAATCATATATGTTTCCTCTTGTATTATGTTCTCTTATTGTTCTGGTAATCTGGAGTTCAACATCTTCTGCATATTTTTGTCCATTGACAATCTGTAACACAAATAAACGATGAATCAATATTGAAAAAAGAGCTATAAATATGAATTGCAATATGAAACATCTTATATTTTGGTCTTTTCTTACCCTATCCTTTTCTGCATGACTATTATTAAGAAAGCTGCTTGCCTTTTTTAAAAAAAACATTTCTTTATCAATCCTTTCCAAATAACATTTACATCAATGATTATTTTAAATACTACACAGGTAAGATTTGCGTGCAAAAAAAATTACATCCTCAGTTTCCAAATCAAATTTCATAACTCCAAAATCTTTAATCATTATAATTGTTGGCTTTGTATTTTCCTTTTCATCTTCCACTTTACAAAACTCCACTGCTTGTTCTGCTCTTACCATGTCAACCTGATTTTCACTGTCAACCGCCACATAACCATTCTCACCAAGCCTTGCAACAATACACTGCTTTGTTTCTGGGCTGGCTAATGTATTTGTTTCTACTGCTCCATCATAAATATCATGGTAAACTGCCTCTATGCCCTCTGCCTCGTCGCAATCCTGTTTATTGGAAAGATATGCTTCCTGATTCGCTGCTGTCCCTGTATCAGATACTTCCGGCGGTTCATCGTTACAGCCAGCCATCACAAGTATCATAATGACAATCATTACGGATAACGGCAATATTCTATTATTTATCAAACCAGCTTTCCAAAACCTGCTTATCTTTTTCCACGACATATCCGCTTCCTCCTCTTCCCTTTACATCCTCTACCATGCTGACAATCAATATCGGATGTTCTTCTGTATTTTCCGCTGTAAAAATAGCAAACCACCCCAGTTCCGTACCAGAAGTGTCATCTTTAGAGGCTTTGATTTCTGCTGTTCCTGTTTTTCCTGCCAGCAGGACATCCTCTCGATGTGCCGCATAGCCCGTTCCATGAGAGTCATTGATAACCTTTTTAATACCATCCAATACAAGATTTGTTGTATTTTCCGAAAACGCATTTGGAATCCAATATTCCGGTTCTGCATCCGGACTATAGACCAAATACGGTTTTATCACATTTCCCTTATTGCAAAAAGCTGTGTAGATACATGCCATGTGAAGCGGATTTACTAAAATCTGCCCCTGCCCATATCCGCTATCTGCCAGTTGTATCTCCGTTTCAATGTTCTCCGTGTTGGAATACTGGGATTTCGACATTACAATTTCAAATGGCAGTTCTTCCTGAAAGCCTAATCCTAACAAGGAATCTTTCAGTTCTTCCGCACCGATTTTTAAAGCCGCTTTTGCAAAATAAATGTTATCTGAATATATCAATGCGTTTTCCAGAACAACAGGCTCATACGCATGAAGCGTTGTCACATGGTAGGAACCCCATGAAGCGTCTTTCTGCCAGCTTAACCCTACATTCCCATAGTCCTCATTTGGATCGACTGCTCCCGACTCCAGACCGATTGCAGCAGTAATCGGCTTAAATGTAGAACCCGGACACCATACCTGTCGGAATCGGTTATACAGCGGCTTATTTTCATCCTCATTCAGAGTAGTCCATTTCTCATTGGATAATCCCATGATAAAGTCATTGTTATCATAAGACGGCGTACTTACCAGCGCCAAAACTTCCCCTGTATATGGATTCATAGCTGCCGAACAGCTTTTATCTTCCTTGAACTGTTCATATAATGCTTTCTGAAGTTCTGAATCGATGGTCAGTTTTATAGTTTTTCCATGCTCAACCATACGGCAAGCCAGTTCCTCTTTTTCATCGCCATTCGCATCCACAATATAAATCCGACACCCATTCTGCCCCTTTAATTCGCTCTCAAACAAACCCTCTGCCCCACTTCTTCCGATAACACTGCTTGTAGTATATCCTTCCCCGGCATGTTTCTCCAAATCCTCTGCCGTGACATTCTGCACATATCCAACCAAATGCGCTGCCGCATCCTCCAGAGGATACGACCTTACCTCTGTATCTGAAATCATGACTCCCTTTATCTCCAGTAAATGCTGCTGTCTTTCATGCTCTTTTATCACTTCCTCATCCGATTCCATTGACATCAATTCTATTTCTTCCACTTTCCGCAGTGTTTTGATTGGAACAAAAGAATCATCCTTTACCCATTTTGCCGATAATTTCTTTTCAATTTCTTCCGGCTCCATTTCTAACAGTTCCGCAATCTGTTCGATTACGCTATCCTTGTTTTCCAGCTTTCCCGGCACAATCCCAACGGAAGATGCAACGCCCGGTCCCGCAAGGACACGTTCATTTCTGTCCAGTATTTCTCCCCTTTTTGCCTGCGTAGTGGAAACTCTTACTTTATCCGTGGAAGATAATCCCGGATAAATTAGGGAATCAGTCCATATTTGTCATATTCTGTATTTCTATTCCTTCATAGATGGCAGAATTACGCTTTACAAAATCATCCTGGCTAATATTTCTTGATGCTTCAATATTCAACATTGCATACATTTCTTCATACTTCTGCTCTGGAATATGATTCATATATTCAACTAAAAGTTCTTCTGGGGAAACCATTATATTTTGCTTTCTATACAAAATGCCAATACACACAATAGCTCCAATAAACGTTATTCCCAACACAAATACCGTCAAGCAAATTGTCATTCTTTGTTTCTTTTTCCTTCTTGCTCTACGCTTCACCTTTGTCTAACCTCCGTTCTTTACAAAATATATATCCTACTCATCTTTAATATTACACTTGTAAGATTTTAAGATAAAAAAATTTCTACCACGTTAAATATTACACCCGTAATATTTTTGTGTCAAGCTAATATAATTTATACTGGCAAAACACATCCATATCCATGCTCTGCCA